>NZ_CAXTBM010000026.1:26211-77115 GCF_964242765.1 uncultured Hymenobacter sp. | reverse complement strand
CTAGCCGGCGCTGCTCGTCGTTGTGGTAGTACACGCCGGAGCGGTACTGAGTGCCGGTGTCGTTGCCCTGGCGGTTGAGGGCGGTCGGGTCGTGGGTTTTCCAGAACACCTCCAGCAGCTCAGCAAAGTTAATCACCTTCGGATCGTAGGTGATTTGAATGACTTCGGCGTGACCAGTAAGGCCACTGCACACTTCCCGATAAGTAGGGTTGGCAATACGGCCGTTGGAATAGCCCGAAACCACTTTTTGCACGCCCTGAAGATCTTGAAAGACAGCCTCGACGCACCAAAAGCAGCCGGCTCCAAAAGTTGCGAGTTCCATAGTATGAAGAATCTTATTGAGTTAAGCGAATCCTCTTTCAAGCCGATACCGGACAAATTCTCGTCTAGTCGAGCTTGAAAAGTAGCCTATACGAGTAAAAGAGAATATCGAGCGGAAAAGTTTACTGAGGCCTTCTCACTGCTATTCTGATAAGGAGGCGTAGCAAATCCGTTTCTGCTGCATAGCCTTTCACTTCAAAAGCAACAAGCCCCTGACGTCTATACGAGCGTCAAGAGCTTGTTTCAATAAAACAATCCGTTTTCGAAAGCAAGAATATCGTTGTAGTGTCTTCTTGCGAAAGCAGCCCTACGACTACATTCAACTAAACCCTACTTCCGGAATCGGTCCGCTACCACCAACTCTTTTGAGCCAGCGGTGTACTTATAGAAACCTTCGCCGGATTTTACGCCCAAACGGCCCGCCATCACCATATTAACCAGCAGGGGGCAGGGCGCATATTTTGGGTTGCCGAGGCCCTCGTGTAATACGCGCAAAATGGCCAAACACACGTCCAAGCCAATGAAATCGGCTAGTTGCAGGGGCCCCATCGGGTGCGCCATGCCCAGTTTCATTACCGTGTCTATTTCCTCGACGCCAGCAACGCCCTCAAACAAGCTGATGATGGCCTCGTTGATCATCGGCATCAGAATGCGGTTGGCCACGAAACCAGGGTAGTCGTTTACTTCGGTGGGCGTTTTGCTGAGCTGGCGCGAAAGGTCCATTACCTGTTCCGTTACCGCATCCGAAGTAGCATAGCCCCGAATCACTTCCACCAGCTTCATTACGGGCACTGGGTTCATGAAGTGCATCCCGATAACCTGAGTTGGGCGCTTGGTGACGGCCGCTATTTTGGTGATGGAGATGGAAGACGTATTGGATGCCAAAATGGCCTCCTGCGGTGCGTGCTGATCTAAGTCGCGAAAGATTTGGAGTTTCAACTCCACATTCTCGGTGGCTGCTTCCACTACCAGTTGCACGTCGCGCACACCATCGGCAATGCTGGTAGTAGTTTGAATGCGCCCGAGGGTGGCGATTTTGTCGGTTTCCGTCAGGCTGCCCTTGGCCACCTGACGGTCCAGGTTTTTGCCGATGGTTTTAAGGGCTTTGTCTAGGGCCAACTGGTTGATGTCGATGAGGGCGACGGAAAACCCGTGCAAAGCAAAGACGTGGGCAATGCCATTGCCCATTGTACCTGAGCCAATAACGGCGACATGCATCATGCTACAAAAACAATAAAAGGGGGTGGGAAGAGGTAACCTGCCGGCAGCAAACCGGCGACAACAAAGCTAATCTGAAAACCTCGGCTGCCAGGGCAACTGCTGTGAGAGCAGATGCCTGTCCTAAATGTTTTAGGAAACGCAAGAAATTTATCGTTCGCAAAAAGTGCTTTAGCTCCTCGCTAGAGGTACTTTTATGGAAACGCGGAATTAAAAGACAAGATTTTTTAAAGTCTATATATCCTTTTAGAGCCCCCCGCGTACAAATCCGCAGCTCAGCTTACTAACCCGCAATTCCCCTTGCGAAGCCGGAGCTTTCCTTTCCATCTCTCTCATTCAATTCCATCCACCATGGGAAATCTATTGTACATCATTGCCGTCGTCCTCATCCTAATCTGGGCCTTGGGTTTCTTCGGCATTCTAGGTACCGGCCTGCAAAACAACAGCTTGATTCACATTCTGTTGGTAATTGCCATTATTGCCATCTTGCTGCGTGTAATCCGTGGCGGGCGGGTTGTATAACTTCCGTAATGAGGTTAATTGCTTCTTGAGTATTTAGTCTGAAAACACAAAAAAGCCTCCCGATAACTCGGGAGGCTTTTTTGTGTTTTATGCCATTGACTATTTGCCTAGATTAATGAGCAGGTTGAGGCGTATTTCGGGCTGGCCATAAGGAGAGGTGCTATTACCATCCGTGTCCAGACCATCATTGAAGTTGTAAAGCACTACTATATCAGCGGCTATTCTGTCGCTAAACGAGCTGCGGTAACCAGCTCCCCCGAGCGGCGTTTTAAGTGTTCGGTTACGCTCATAGCCCTGCCCTTGGTAGGTGAATTTTGCATTGGCGCGGGTTACTTCATACTCAGCGTGTAAGAAGAACTGCTTGTACACCATGTATTGAGCAAATGCTTTCAAGCCAACGTTGTTGGATATTACGTTCCGAGGATACTTATACAGCTGTTGAGTGTAGTCGGAATAAGTATTATTGGTGTACGAGTAGCTTACGCCAGGACCGATTGCAAATTTCTCTGAAATTCGGATACCAAGGGCCGGTGCAATGCTCGCATTAAATTGACCATCACCAAAGTAGCTAGTGTACCCCAACCCGAAGTTGGTGTATAAGAAATACTTGCGCAATGGCGGTGGTGGGGCAGCTACGCCCGGGCGGCTTGGTAGCTCCAAGCCGGAAGGACTACTGGTGGAAGGACGAGTCGGAACCGGTTCGTCGGCGGGCGGCGGTACGGGCACGGGCACCTGCTGGCGCGGGGCGGGCGTGTTGGGGGCAGGAACTGGCCGCGGCGCCCCGCCGGGAGGCGCCGTGTTCAACTGAGGTTTCACCGTCGAGGTGCTGTCGGTGCGCTGGGCGAAGGCAGCAGGAGCGGCCAGCAACCCGGCACCAACCAGGAGAATTGCGAATAGGGGGCGTTGCAGAGCGTTCATACCTGGAGGTAACGCAGTTAGGAGACTAATTGGTATTTGCGCTGGCGGAGTGCTTTGATGGTTTCATCCGCCAAGTATTCTTCATAGCTCATGCGCCGGTCGATGATGCCATCGGGCGTAAGCTCTATAATGCGGTTGGCTACAGTCTGAATGAATTGCAAGTCGTGGGAAGCAAAGAGCAACGTGCCGCCAAACTCACCCAAGCTGTTATTCAAGGCAGTGATGCTTTCCAAGTCCAAATGGTTGGTTGGGTCGTCGAGAACCAGTACGTTTCCCGACTCCATCATCATCTTACTGAGCATGCAGCGCACTTTTTCACCCCCGCTCAACACGTTCGACTTCTTCTGTGACTCCTCGCCCGAAAACAACATCCGGCCCAGGAAGCCCCGGATAAATGACTCGTCTTTCTCCGTCGAGTATTGGCGCAGCCAATCCACTAGGTTTAAGTCGGTATCAAAGAACTCGGAGTTTTCCTTGGGAAAGTAGGAAGGCGTAATGGTCGTGCCCCACTTGAAGTCGCCGGTGTCAGGCCGAATCTGCTCGAACAGGATGTCGAAGAGGAGGGAAGCGGCCCGGTCGTCGCGGCCAATGATGGCCACTTTATCTTTTTTATCGAGCGAAAACGACGCGTTTCGAAACACCGTTTGTCCGTCTACTTTCTTGCTCAGATTTTCAACGGTCAGGAGCTGGTTGCCCGCTTCGCGCTCGGGCTTGAAGGCAATGTAAGGGTACTTCCGCGAGCTAGGCTTAATTTCTTCGAGCGTAAGCTTCTGGAGCAACTTCTGGCGAGAAGTAGCCTGCTTGCTCTTCGAGGCATTTGCTGAAAAGCGACGAACAAATTCTTCGAGTTCCTTGCGTTTGTCTTCAGTTTTCTTGTTTACATCCTGCCGTTGCCGCATAGCTAACTGCGACGACTCGTACCAGAACGAGTAGTTGCCGGGATACATGGTGATTTTCGAGAAGTCGAGGTCAGCCATGTAATTGCAGACGGCATCTAGGAAGTGCCGGTCGTGGCTAACCACAATCACGGTGTTCTGAAACGAGTCGAGGAAGTTCTCCAGCCAGAGCACGGTTTCGGCGTCGAGGCCGTTGGTTGGCTCGTCGAGCAGCAGTACGTCGGGGTTGCCAAACAAGGCTTGAGCCAGCAAGACGCGTACCTTGTCGGAGGTGCCTAGGTCGCCCATCTGGGTGTAGTGCTTGTCTTCGGCAATGCCCAAGCCCGACAGCAGTTCGGCCGCTTCGTACTCGGCATTCCAGCCCTCAAGGTCGGCAAACTCGCCTTCCAACTCGGCCGCCCGCTCGCCATCGGCATCCGAAAAATCAGCCTTGGCGTACAGCGCGTCTTTTTCCTCCATCACCTTCCACAACCGCTCGTGCCCCTGAATTACGGTCTGAAGTACGGGCAGGGCATCGTAAGCAAACTGATCCTGGCGCAACACCGAAAGGCGCGCATTCGGTGGCATCGTCACCGAGCCCGTGTTGGGCTCGATTTCGCCCGATAGAATTTTCAAGAAGGTTGATTTGCCAGCACCGTTGGCCCCAATAAGGCCATACACGTTGCCGGGCATGAATTTTATAGTAACGTCTTCAAACAATACACGCTTGCCATAGCGCAGGCTGACGTTGGAGGTGCTAATCATATGTAGGAGAAAGACGGAGAAACGAGTAGAACTTCAGCAACAAAAAAGTAACCGGGCGCAAAATTACGCAAAATGTAGGCTTGCCAGCTTACGCGCAAGGTTTTCTAAGTAAAGACATTACGATAAGTCGCCAAGTTGACGATGCGCTTATAAGCGTGAGAGTAATAGCTACCTGCTTGGGTCCCTAAATGACGGCCTTGTTGGTCGCCTTGGCAATACACTGGTTGCTGGCTCTAACTATAACAGAACCAACTCAGCAATGGGTTCAGGCTGGTTTATTGCAACACGTTAATTGGAATACATGTTCCCAACTTTATTGAGCCCTTTCGTTTGAGCTAAGCTGTCAGTTACGGCAGGTGTGTTGTAAATGACTGTTCTGCAAGATTTGGCAACAAGAACCTTGCTTGTTGGTTGCGTGGCTATAATATGCTTCGGCCATGCACGCGCCGACATCAAGAACATTGGCCAGCAATTGAGTTCGCGCAGGCAGATTCCATCGGCCGCAACTGTAGGTGCAAGCAGCACTTTGCGCAACCCTCGAAATAACAGCTCTACAGTGCGCTGCTGTCGTTAAATAAAAAGCAGATAATCTTTTAGGGTAGCCAAAGCGAGCGAAAAAAATAGCGTTTACCCCAACTATAGTGGCTCAATTCCGGTATTAAGAGCAAAAGCAGCCTTTTGGGTAAACCGCCTGTGCCTAAGCAGGCAAGACCTAGTGAGCTCCTTTTACTCTCCCATCCAACTTCAATCTGTACTCGCTATGAACGACGCTCAAATTACTCCTGAAACCAATGGAATCCGCTACGGCTTGCTTACGGCGCTAGCTATGGCAGTATACTTTTCAGTGGCTATTGTTGCAGGCTGGGCTGACCGTATCGAATTCAGTTTCCTGAATTTTGCAATAATGGCCGTTGGAGTTTGCTTGGCCATTGCCAATTTCAAGCGGGCCAAGCGCGACCGGATGCCCTATTTGCAAGGCTTCGCTACTGGCGTTATGACGGCTGCCATTTCCTCTCTTGCTTTTGGCTTAGCTTTCGTTTTGTGCACGCTGATTTGGCCGAATATTATGGATCAGATTCATGCCCGCGACTTGTTTGGGTTTGATCTGTCAATTACCATTGCGTTCCTCGCAATTCTCTTGCAAGGTGCTATGGTAGGTGCCATCATTACGCTCGTGGCCATGCAGTACTTCAAAAGCCCTGATCATAAACCAATAGAAGGAATCGAATAACTAGTATGAAAGGTCTTAGAGAGCCTGGTTTTCGTGAGAAAGCTAGGCTTTTTTATTGTATAAAATTGTTTGCTAAGGTCTTTGCGATGTGATATTACTATTAAAATAAAAAAATTGGTTTTTTTGTTGTTAGTGTAACTCTGGTAACATATATTTGTATTAAATAAAGTGAGTATAATTTTACTTTAGTTCGGCTCCGCTTCTCATTCTACCCCAATAATTCTTAACCTTTTCTGTCAGCCATGAAACCAATCTTAGTTGCTTTATTACTACTTATCGGTTCAGTTGAAGCGGCAAGCGCTCAAAAGCAAGACCGTCATGCCGAGCTACCCGGAACCAGCGGATTTTCAGTTACACACCTTCAGGAGGTTACACGGCAGACTTGCAATAGTCTGCGCTTAAACGAAGCACAATACATCCGATTACGGGCAGTTAATCAAATCAGACTAACGCGTCTAGATGAAATAGCCTGGCAGTATAAAGACGATGTAGTTGAGCAGCAGGCCCGTATCAGCGAGTTAGAGTCGCAATACGAAGCAGAATGCAGCCGCATTCTTACCCCTAGCCAGCTCAGTGTTTTACGCAGTGAGCAGCGCCGCGATGACCTTCCGAGCACGGCCGACACAACCGGGGGAGGGGTTGGCTAAACCGCTAACCTAACTTTGACATTTATAAGTTATGGTAAGTATAGCTTACACAAAGAGGCGCTTCCAATACAAGAAGCGCCTCTTTTAAATTAAAAATTAGCAGGCGTACCCAAGTAGCATCAGGCACATGTACGTGCACAAGTGCCTTCAAAGGCTATTGTAGCATGTAAATAATACTATTGTTCTCTACAAGGGTCGCTCAGTCAGCACTTCCGTGACGGTGCCGAGCGCACCGAAGTGAATACTTAGCTTGTTGACCCCGGAACGTTGATGGCCTGGTTCACATTGTGGTCCGGGTACGAGGTAGTAGTAGTAGGTTTTCTCGGTTTGTTCGGCTAGTTCTTCCTCGTCGGGACGACCCAAAAGTTCCTCTATTGTGGCCGTAGTATTGCCGTATAACTGTTCTTTAGCTTTCAGAAAAGACTTGGCTTGTACCGCACGGAGGTTTCGGCAGCCATACGGATCTTGGCGCCAAGTAGTGGTGTCGAGGCCCGGTAAGACGGGGCGAGAACGGCCGCACGCAGTAAGCAAAAGCAAACAAACACTCAGCAACGAGAGACGATAAAGCAACATAAATGTGAGTGGTGGGAACTGGCAAGCTTTACAAAATGGTTGCTGCCAACAATAGATGTTACGCTAAAGTACTATTATTGTAATTCTGGCGTTGTTATTTCACTGCAATTGCCGCCTTGTTTGCCTTTGTCCGACAGCTTAGCCGATGACCAAGATAACGACTGCCTTTACCACGCTACTAGTAACTGCGTGTTTTGTTTTTTCCTCTGTTGCTTCGCGTTCTTCTGCTGCCCCTAATCTACGGACTGGGAAGGCACCCAAACCAAGCGCTGAACTGCGACGGGCACAGTACATGGCCGCTTTCGAGCAGTATGTGCTAACCAGCTACATAAAGACCAAACTGGTGAATTACGGAGTGCCGGCCAACGTTTACCGCGAGGCGCTGATGGGCTACTATAGCCTTAGCCAGCGCGGCCAGGTTTCGCCGACTCGCCCAGTACTGACCATCATTGATTTCGAGCGTTCCAGCCGGCAAAAGCGCCTGTGGGTGATTGATTTAAAAAAACAAACGGTGCTGTTTCATTCGCTGGTAGCCCATGGCAGAAATACGGGAGAGGATTTGGCCCGTACTTTTTCCAACCGAGAAGGCTCTGAGATGAGCAGCTTGGGTTTCTACACCACGGGCGCTACGTACCAGGGCAAACACGGGCTGTCATTGAAGCTGCACGGCCAAGATCCAGGCTACAATACCAATGCGGCCAGCCGGGCGGTAGTGGTACACGGCGCCGACTACGTGAGCGAAGAATTCGTGCGCCAACATGGGCGCTTGGGGCGTAGCCAAGGGTGCCCAGCGCTGCCCGCCAAGCAAAGTTCAGCTATCATCCGGGCCATTCAAGGAGGGACTGTCATCTATGCGCACGGGCCAAGCCAAGTGCACTACGCTTCGGGGTTGCTGCAACTCAACCCGGCCCTGATGGCTTTTGCGCAGCGGCAAGGGTTGTCTGGGAGCTAAGCTAGGCCTTGCAAAACAAGTATCCCTGACCACTGCGCCAGTCTACTCACACAGTAGGCTGGCGCAGTGGTCAGGGATACTTGTTTAAACTCAATTTTAAGCTCGGTCGCCGGTGGCTTTCACTAGGTTAATGCCGGCAAAAAAGAAAATCAGGCCGACGCCAAAAGGAACCAGCGAGTTGATTTTGCTTAGGCTTACGCCTGCCATATGCAGGAATCCGAGGGCGCCGTAAATAATGCCAATAATGCCCAAGATGGTAAGCAAAGAACCGAAAGTGCGTTTCTGATTCATAAGGGGACTTCAAATGGATGGTAAACGGAAAAGGGAGAACAAGCCTGATACGGTATCTGCCTTAATTTAGGTATATAAATAAGAACGTATAATTTTAGTAGGTTGGATTGAGTATAGCACAACAGGCTAGTGCTAGTCGATGGGTTGAACATCACTGGCCAAGCAATTGTATCGTGCTCTTTCGCTTCTCGGTAACTCTTCCAGGAAAGGCGCGTTACAAGCCCAACTGGCCTTCCTTGCGTAGGAAGCCGAACGTTCCATCCCGCTTTTCCACCTACTGCCATGAGAGGAAATCTTCGTTATATTATTGCTCTGCTGATGGCAGGGTTTACGCTTGTTACCTACTACTGCAAACGTTCCGTGAACGAAGTAACGGGTGAAGTACAGCACGTAGACATGACGGCCGAACAGGAAATAGCTCTCGGCTTGCAGGCCGCTCCCCAAATGGCGCAGCAGTACGGTGGTTTGCATCCTAATCGGGAAGCGGCAAGCCGTGTAGAGCAAATTGGCCAGCAAATAGTGCGTAGCACCAAAGCCAGCCAAAGTCCTTACAAGTTTCAGTTCCACCTGCTCGCCGACGAAAACACCATCAACGCTTTTGCCTTACCGGGCGGGCAGGTTTTCATTACGGCGGGGTTGCTTAAGCACCTCACCACCGAAGGCCAGGTTGCGGGCGTGTTGGCTCACGAAATCGGGCATGTGGTGGGCCGTCATTCGGCCGAGCAGATTGCCAAATCCAAGTTGACGCAGGGCCTGACGGGGGCCGCTGCTATTGGCATGTACGACCCAGACCGTCCTGGCACGCTGGCAGCCTCGGCCGCCGCCGCCATGGTCGGTAAGCTACTGACGTTGCGCTACGGCCGCAACGACGAGTTGGAAGCCGACCGATTGGCCGTCGATTACACGCCCCAAGCTGGTTATGACCCGCGTGCCATGGTGCAAGTAATGCAGATATTGGAGCAGAATGGGGGCAGCGGACGGCAGCCCGAGTTTTTGAGCACGCACCCTAATCCTGGCAACCGTATCGGCCACCTAGAGCAAGAAATTGCCGCCGAGTTTCCCCAAGGCATGCCCGGCAACTTGAAACCGTAAGAACTCACCGTATAAAGGTATCTTTCGGCCATTCCACGAATAGCACTTCGATGACTGCTGCCGCACCTACTTTGCTTCGCCACCTGTTGTTTGTGCTGAACCCAATTTCTGGCGACATCGACAAAGCCGAGCTAGAGCAAACCATAACCACTTATTGCACCGAGCGGGGTCGCACCGCCGTCTTTTATCATACAACTGGCACCGACGACCTCACCAAGCTGCGAGACTACCTCATCCAACACACGTTTGATGCTGTGTTTGCGGCCGGGGGTGATGGGACCGTGAGTTTGGTGGCGGAGGCACTGGTAAACAAAGCAATTCCGCTTGGTATTCTGCCCCTTGGCTCGGGTAACGGGTTATCTAAAGACTTGGGTATTCCACAAGACACCGCGGAAGCTTTAAACCTAATTTGGCGCCACCAACTGCGCATTATTGATACGCTGCAAATTGGAGGGAATTTCTCGGCGCATCTAGCCGACCTTGGCTTCAATGCCCTCGTTGTGGAGCGCTTCGACCAAGGCGACACGCGCGGGCCGGGTGCCTATGTACGCATTGCCACTCAGGAGTTTCTTAGCTACGAGCCAGCGGCTTACCGCATCGAAACCGACCAAGAGACCTGGGAGGGTCCGGCGTTCATGGTGACTATTGCTAATGCCAACACGTTTGGTAGCAACGTAATTATCAACCCCGATAGTGACTTGGATGATGGACAGTTCGAAATCTGTGTGATTGAGCCCTTTCCTAACGCTGCCGCCCCGGGCATCCTCTACGACCTGTACACCAGCGGCTTCGATACCTCAGTCTACACACGCCGGCTGTGCTGCCGCCAAGCGAGTATAACGGTGCCGGGAGAGCAGGAAGTGCTAGTGCAGATTGATGGCGAGCCAAAAACGCTGCCTACCCCCGTGAAGGTGGAAATAAATCACCACAGCTTACAGGTATTAGTGCCGATGCCCAACGAGTGAAGAGGGCACTTTTCAGCAGCGAAAGCAGACTTTTGAGCCACAGACGTAAAAGCTAGGTTGCGGCTAAGGCTAATGCAGCAGCAACTTCTTACGCCCCTGTTACCGACTCGGTGAGCAGACCCGTTGCTACTACGGGCGGAGCCACTACTGGGCCCGGCAGCAGCCGTTGGCGAAACACTTCCGGCGTATCCTGGTTGGCACCTGGTTCCAGCGTGCGTAGCCAAGCTTCTCCGTTTTCGTAAAAATCGATGCTGAAAAAGCCTTTGTGTTCGTGCACGAACGTGGCATTACCACCTTTCTGCACAAAAGCCGTTTTGCTGCCGGCGCCACTCACGAGGTAGTGCCCACCATACCGATGGAAGTACTGCAAATTATGGTCGTGGCCAGCGGCATAGATGATGTTGGGAAACTGATGCAGCACTCGGAGCAAGCGGCGGCGCATTCTCCGGTAGCGGGGGTGGGCCATGTCTTCGGCGGCCCCCACCACCTTGCGGTAGAGCGGCAGCAACGACCCAATGAGTGGCAAAGGCAGATACGCCCGCTTGTGCACCGTAGTTAAAGGGAAAACGTGCTGCTTAGCCGTGAATTTTCCACCGTGCAGCGCATTAGAGTACAGCGGATGATGCCCGGCCACTAGTACGCGCTGATGCCGGTTGGCATTCAGAATCTGCTGTAACTGCCGGAACGGTTCTTTCGGGTCGGACGCTGGGCGAGTACCGTTTTGCACCCACCATTGCGTGTTGAGCACTACCAGCAGCACATCCTCGGCCAACTGCACCGTAACCGGGCCGGGCACGCCGCCAGAGGGCAAGTAAAGCGCCGACGGCAGTTGCTCGGCAATGTAGGCCTCCTGGCGCAGCAGATACGCATAGCCATCGGGCCGGCCCTTGTTCCAGTCGTGGTTGCCGCTCAAGAATACCACCCGGCCAGGGAAGGTGCGCAGTACATCGAGCAACGTGTTGAGGCGCTTCTCGGCGGCAGGGCGGCCAGGGCTATCAGCGGCGGGCAAGCCAGTGGGATACACATTGTCGCCGAGGATGACGACGGTACCGGCCGGGCCCGTATCCTGTTGCCACCTGCCAAGAAGCTGTAGAAGGGGGTCGGTGCCGTCGGTAGCAACGGCGCCGGGGTCACCGAGCAAGGCCACGCGGTGTTGCGGCCCTTCCGCCGCCACGGGCAAATGCAGGGGCCAGTCGTTGCGGGCGGGCGCCACGTAGGGCCGGCGTCGATATTGCCGTTCCTGCCAGTAGCGCAGCAGCAGCCACACAGCCGAAAGCAGAACCGCCGCTAACGTTGCGTACAGTAGGAGGGAAGGAAAAACAGCCAATGCAAAAAAATAAACGATACTCGCCTCTATACGTGAAAACCAGCGGCTTGCGTTTGTTTATTCCAAGCGGGCTCGTCGGTTTTAGTAGATTAGTGGCCCAGCCAAGCAACAAGTGGCTTTGCCCGAAACTCAGAAGTTGGGAGGAGTGAGGTTTTTGAAGTGGCCGTTCAAGCGGACTCGTTCTTTCAACCGTTCGGTTTCCAGCAGCACTGGCAGAATGTGTTCTAAATGTTCCAGCACAATTTCCTGCCGCTCCGCCTCCGTAAGCGCCTCCAGCAGCTGATACTCTTGCTCGGTGCTAAGGCCTAAGTGATGCGCCACGTCATAGACCCGAAAATTGGCGGGCAGCTCCTGCATGAGCTTGCGCAACCCTAGTACATCATAAAGTTGCTGCAATTGTTCAGAAATGCGTTTTTGCAGCAGAATATCCGTGCGGTTGTCGTCGGCAAGGTCTTCCACCAAGCCCCCAGCGTACAACTTGCCCGGGGCCTGCCGATAAAACTCTTCCACCCGGAACACGCCGACGGCCTGGGTCCGAATGTCCATCTCGCCGCTGGTGTAGTTCTTCTCGACATCGAGGAGCTTCATTTCTGTGCCCAACTGGCTCACAGCTTCGTTCAGGAACGGGGGAATACCGAAGGTGATGCCCTCGCCCAAACAGTCGCGCACCAGTTGGCGGTAGCGGGGCTCGAAAATGTGCAGATTTAACTTCTCGCCGGGAAACACGACGAGATTTAAAGGAAATAAGGCAAGCTGGCGCATACAAGCAGTTAATGCGATTTTAGGGGCTTCTCTTGGTGGCGCTGACTAGGCAAGGGCACTATGGAAAGAGTGGCTTGCGGAAACGTGGTAAGTAAAACCACTTACCGACGAGATAAGCTACAAACAAAAAGACCACCGACATGGCGGCACATCCAGAGGATTTAAGTGAAATAATGCCATTGAGACCTAATTGTTTTACGAGTTGAAGGCCCACCCCCAGCCGCGTTGCCGCTAGGTAGTTCTACTTAACGGGACCTTTCATGGAAGACTCGCGCACAACTAATTGCGTGGTAAGCACCGTTTGGCTGGGCGTAATCCTATCCTTGGCTTCTACTTGCGCCAGAAAAAGCAGGGCAGCTTCCCGGCCCATTTCAAACGTTGGATGCATCACGGAAGTCAAAGTGGGCTCTACTACGGTGGCGTGAAACTCATCGGTGAAGCCAATCAAGCCAACGTCCTGCGGAATACGGAGGTGTTGGCGCTTGATTTCCTTCATGGCCGCGAAGGCTGTGGTATCATTGACCCCGAAAATAGCATCGGGGGGAGAAGGGAGGGCCAGCAAGTGCTGGGTGGCCGCCGTGGCGCTGGCTATGCTAAGGTCGCAGTGGGCGAGCAGGGCAGTATCGAAAGGCAAGTGGCATTCCGCTAAGCCTTGCTTGTAGCCCTCTATCCGTTCGCGGGTGATGTTGAGCTGAGCCGGGCCCGCAATGTGCGCTATTCGGCGGTAGCCACTCTCGAAAAAATGGCGCGTAATGCGGCGAGCCGCCTGTTGGTTGTCAACCACCACGGTAGCTACCTCGCTGGGGCGACATACCCGGTCAAAGAAAACGAGCGGTATTTCGGTTTCTAACAGATGATCGAAGTGCGCATAATCCTGGGTTTCCTGAGCCAAGCACATAATAATGCCGTCAACGCGCAGTTTCAACAGGTTCTCCAGACATTCCTTTTCTTTCTCGTAGCTCTCGTAGCTGCACCGAATCACGATGTAGTAGCCGTGCTCGTTGGCTAGGCTCTCGATGCCGCTGATGATGGAAGAAAAGAAGTAGGTAACCAAATCGGGCACGATGACGCCGATGGTGTTGGTTTTGTCTTTCAGCAAGCCGATGGCCAGCGGATTAGGTATGTATTGTAGTTCGCGCGCTAGCTCCTGCGCTTTTCGGGTAACCTCAGGCCCAATGTCGGGGTGGTTGCGCAAAGCCCGTGAAACCGTGGACACCGACACGTTCAAAGCCTGGGCTATGGTTTTCAATGAAACATGGCGTGTGCTCATACAGGCAGGCGGTTTGAAGAAATCAAACTTAGTGAGATTTCGTGTTCCGGGTGGCAGCTCTCGGTTGCTGCCTCGGCAAGACAGCTATTCAGACGCAACATGAATCAACTTAAGTGGGAGTTACGGTAGCTTAAACTAGTCGCGCGGTGTTGCAGCTACCGCGGCAAGGTGGAAGGCAGGTAACGCTTTTCCCGCTGATTACTTGTACCGGCCGAGTGCTAATAGCTAGCTCAAGCAACAGAGCAGTTCTTTTAAGAACAGAGAGTTGTCTTGAAACAACTTCCGTCTCCGAAAGGAGGTAACCAGGCAAACACACAAACAAAAAATAATGCTCCGCAAAGGTTTGTGCAAAGCATTGCGGAAGTATTTATAAACAACCGATTGTGGAGCTATGGAAGGCTTCTAATTTTGCTTGAATAGGCGGCCTGTTTGACAGCCGAAAAATCAAGTTTCCTACTTCTTAGTTACTCCCCCGCGACCACCATGCACTACCGAAAGTTAGGTAACACAGGAATGGAAGTTTCCTGCTTGAGTTTGGGCGCGTCGTCCCTGGGCGGCGTTTTCCACGATATCGACGAGACGCAAGGCATTGACACCGTCTGCGCGGCCGTCGAGAAAGGCATGAACTTCATTGACGTGTCGCCCTACTATGGCTTTCTGAAGGCCGAGGCTGTGCTCGGGAAGGCCCTGCGACAGCTACCGCGCGAAAAGTATTACCTGTCCACCAAAGTAGGCCGCTATGGTCAGGACGGCGTGAAAACCTGGGACTACAGCGCCATTCGGGCCATCCGAAGCGTGGAGGAAAGCTTGGCGCGGCTGCACGTCGATTATATCGACCTGATTAATGTGCACGATATTGAATTCAGCGACCTAGACCAGGTTATTGGGGAAACGCTGCCGGCGCTACTTTCGCTGAAACTCATGGGTGTGGTGGGCCACGTTGGCATTACGGGGTTGCCGCTAGAGAAATTGCGACAGGTAATTGACCGGGTGCCGGCCGGCACTGTGGAAACCGTGCTGTCTTTCTGCCACTACTGCCTCAACGACCAAACCTTGCTCGACTACGTGCCCTACTTCAAAGAGCACGGGGTGGGGGTTATCAATGCTTCCCACTTGGCCATGGGCATGCTTTCCGAGCGGGGGGCGCCTAGTTGGCATCCCGCTTCCGAGCAACTGAAGCATCATGCAGAAGTGGCGGCGGCCTTCTGCAAGCGTAACGGCTATCCTATTGAGAAGCTAGCCATCCAGTTTGCCGTAAACGATCCGCAGATAGCTACTACGCTAGTGAGCACAGCGCGCCCCGAAAACGTGTTGCAAAACATCAGGTGGGCTGAAGAACCCCTCGATGAGGATTTGCTGCGGCAGGTGCAGCAGATTTTAAAGCCCGTGCAGAACGAAACCTGGGAGAATTCCTGAGTTAACGCACGCCTCGGCAGCAAGCCCTGGAACTGGCATCGACTCGCGCAGAATCTGCTTTCCTCTTCCACCTAAACGAGTAGCCTGCCCCTATGGAGTATTCTGAAAAGAACAGCAACCCCCGCAATGCGAGCAATACTACCCGCCGCAACGCAGTAGGCTTCAGAAGTAGGTTTCGGTGGAAAACTTAACTCGTAGCACTGAGTGCCCATTCAGGTAGGCGGTTGTGCTTGCACGGGCTGTGGCTGATGGAAGCATCTCGTCCGGCGCAGCAATCTTTTACTTTGGCTACGCAGCAGGCAAGACACTTCGGTCCGCTGATGGCCGCGCAAGCAGGATTGTTCTTCACCCGCTCTTTCTCTTAGCTCTTTCCTTTAAAGCCCGCTCTATGACCGCCCGGAAAAGTACGTTTGCCGTTTTCCTGATTACGTCGTTGTTTTTCTTGTGGGGCTTCGCGCTTAACTTGAATCCCATCCTGATTCCGCACCTCAAGAAGGCTTGCCAACTGACAGATGCGCAGTCCGCTTTCATTGATTCGGCGTCTTACATAGCGTATTTTCTGCTGGCTTTGCCCGCGGGGCAGTTTATGAAGCGCTTCGGCTACAAAGGAGGCATCCTGCTGGGGCTGTCGTTGTTTGCGGTGGGAGCTTTCCTGTTTTATCCGGCAGCAGCGGCGCGTTCGTACGCCTTTTTCCTGACGGCCCTCTTTGTAATTGCCTGCGGCCTCACCTTCCTCGAAACGGCCGCCAATCCTTACATTACCGTGCTCGGCGACCCCGAAGGAGCCACGCAGCGCCTCAACTTCGCGCAGTCGTTTAATGGGCTGGCGGCCACGTTGGCGCCGTTTCTGGGTGGCATGTTCATTTTGTCGGGCCGGACGCTAACGCAGGCCGAGGAGGCAAGCATGTCGGGCCCGCAGCTCAATGCGTACCTCAACCACGAGGCCGCTTCGGTGCAGGTGCCGTTTCTGCTAATTGGCAGCATCGTGCTACTCGTGGCCGTGCTGCTGTACTTCACCCGCCTGCCCGAAATTGCGGAACAAGAGCGTAACGAGGATGAGTCGCGACCTATTTTGCAGGAGAAAAACCTGTTGCTGGGGGTGCTGGCGCAGTTTTTCTACGTGGGGGCGCAAGTCTGCGTGAGTAGCTTCTTTATTCGGTTTGCCCAGCAAGTGGCAGGTATTGGCGAAAAATCAGCGTCGCGGTACTTGGCAGGAGCTTTATTGGGCTTCATGATTGGCCGCTTTATCGGCACCTTCCTCATGCGCTACATTCCTGCGTCGCGGCTGCTGGCAATCTACAGCATCGTCAATTTTTTTCTGGTGCTGCTGGCCGTATTGCTGAAGGGCGGGTTCTCGATCTATGCGCTAATCGGGGTGGAATTCTTTATGTCGATTATGTTCCCGACCATCTTTTCGCTTAGCATCCGCGGTTTAGGCGCTAAAACCAAAGTAGGGTCCTCGCTGGTCATCATGGCCATTGTGGGCGGCGCTATTTTCCCTGTTATCATGGGCCGAGTCTCGGATGCTAGCTCTATCCAAGTGGCCTACCTTGTGCCAGCGTTGTGCTTTCTGGTGGTGTTTTATTTCGCCCTAAAGAATATTGGCGTTAAGAAAGTCCAGCTTACCACGGCGCACTAAGTTGGTTTCGTTGAAAAATCTTGTAGTCTACGTGAATCAGCATGAAAATTGACGCTCACCAGCATTTCTGGCAGTACGATCCGGTGCGCGACGCTTGGATCAACAGTGAAATGGCGGCCATTCAACGCAGTTTCTCTCCCGCTGATTTAAAGCCTCTACTGGATAGAAACGGCTTTGAAGGCTGCGTGGTCGTGCAGTCCGACCAGTCGGAGGCGGAAAATGCGTTTCAGCTTGCTAATGCCGCCCAGCACAGCTTCATCAAAGGCGTGGTGGGCTGGGTTGATTTGCAGGCCGACAACGTAGGCGAGCGGCTTGCCTACTACCGCCAGTTCGACAAGATGAAGGGGTTTCGCCATGTATTACAAGGCGAGACGAACCGGGCGCTTATGCTGCTACCCGATTTTCAGCGCGGCATAGCCGCACTCCAGCAGCACGGCTTCACGTACGACTTGCTCGTCTTCCCCGATCAGCTCGGCTACGCGCGGGAACTGGTAGCCAACTTTCCCAACCAGCCGTTCGTGCTCGACCATATTGCCAAGCCCAACATTAAGGCGCAGCAACTAAACGGCTGGGAGCAAGACCTGTGCGCCCTGGCCGCCCACGAAAACGTGTGGTGCAAGGTGTCGGGTATGGTGACGGAGGCCCATTGGAAGCAGTGGCAGCCGCAAGATTTTCAACCCTACCTAGAGGTTGTTTTCGAAGCCTTTGGGTCAGCACGAGTACTGTTTGGCTCGGATTGGCCGGTGTGCGAAGTAGCCGGCGGTTACGACGCCGTCGTGAATTTGGTGCAGCAGTATGTCGCCACCTTATCGGCGCACGAACAAGCCCTTTTCTGGGGTGAAAACGCCGTGGCATTCTATAAGCTATAACGAATAAGTTACTGTCAACGGGTGTCACCTCGCCGACGCCTTGCTCACTGTTTTTGCTGAAGCGGAACGATTAGAGCTTTCTTTTAAACGAAACATAAGTTGCCATGAATACCTTGATTTGCATTGAACCCGGCCAGTTTAGCTACGAAAATCGGACGTTGCCCACCGCGCAGGAAGGGCAGGCGCTGCTGCGCATTCGGCGCATCGGCATCTGCGGCACCGATCTGCACGCCTACGAGGGCACCCAGCCGTTTTTCACTTACCCGCGGGTACTCGGGCACGAATTGGCGGGCGAGTTGGTAACGGCCGTGCCCGGCTTCGAAACGGGCGAGGCCGTCACGTTTATTCCGTATTTCAACTGCGGCATTTGCATTGCCTGTCGCTCGGGTTTGCTTAACTGCTGCACCCACATCAACGTGTGCGGGGTGCACTCCGACGGTGGTATGGGCGAGTATCTGTCGGTGCCGGCTTATTCGTTGGTGCACGGCCAGGGGCTAAGCTACGACGAGTTGGCGCTGGTAGAGCCGCTTGCCATTGGAGCGCATGGCGTACGCCGGGCCGGCGTGAAACCCGCCGAATACGTGTTGGTGGTAGGAGCAGGGCCCATAGGCCTGGGCATCATGGAGTTTGCTCGCATTGCCGGGGCCCACGTCATTGCCCTCGATATCAACGAGCAGCGCCTTACTTTCTGTGAAGACAAATTGCAGGTAGCCCACACCATCAACGCCCTGTCGCCGGACGTGGCCGAGCAACTGCGCGCCATCACCCACGGCGACATGCCCACCGTGGTAATTGATGCCACCGGTAGTTTGAAAGCCATCAACAAGGCCTTTAGCTACCTCGCCCACGGTGGCCGCTACGTGCTGGTCGGTTTGCAGAAAGGCGACATCAGCTTCAGCCACCCCGAGTTTCACAAGCGCGAAGCCACGCTGATGAGCAGCCGCAATGCCACCCGCGCAGACTTCGAGCACGTCATTGCCTCAATGAAAGCGGGCCTAGTGCAGCCCACTACCTACATCACCCACCGAGTGCCCTTTCATCAGGTGCAGGCAGAGTTTGCCAGTTGGCTCGACCCGGCCACGGGCGTAATTAAAGCTATGGTAGAATTGGAGTAGCTAGTGCCGCTTCGTGGGGTACGTCTGTGAATTTGCAGGGGCTAGTGGCTTGTAAGAATGCAGATCAAGCGCCGAAATTTGTCGTCTGGAGGGGCAAATTCCGCTACTTTTGCCGCTGCGGTGGCTGTTTTGGCCGCGGGCGGCTCTAAGGAGATTCAGGCGTGGCAACGGATTACAAAAAAGTGTGGCGACGGACCCGGCAGGTGCTGTTGCAAGTGGTAGTGGCCCTGTTTTTAACTTCGGTGGCCTGGGTGCTGATGTACCGTTGGGTGTCGCCGCCGGCCACCTGGCTGATGCTCGACCGTCGCGCTTACGCTCCTGTCGGAAAAGGCTACTACGGCATTCGGGAAGACGACCGGCGCATCCGCTACTACTTCAGGGGGCTTGATGAAGTGTCGCCGCAGGTGCCGTTGGCGCTTATTGCGGCCGAGGATCAACGCTTTTTGCTGCACCACGGTTTCGATGGCAATGCCCTGTGGAATGCCGCGAAGTACAACTTCAGCAGCGGCAAGCGGCTACGCGGCGGTAGCACTATCTCGCAGCAAGTAGCCAAAAACGTGTTCCTGTGGCAGGGGCGCAGCTACGTCCGCAAGGCGGCCGAAGCATATTTTACGGTGCTTATCGAGTTGCTGTGGAGCAAGCGGCGCATCATGGAAATGTATTTGAGCGTGGCCGAAATGGGCGACTGCACTTTTGGCGTGGAGGCCGCCTCGCAGCGCTACTTCCGCAAACCAGCCGACCGTATCACGGCCAGTGAAGCCGCGTTGCTGGCCGGCGTACTGCCCAATCCGTTGCGTTTTCGGGCCAGCAACCCGGGCCCCCAAGCGCGCGCCAAACAACAGCGGGTGCTGCGCAACATGCGTCGCCTGGGCGGCAAAGCGTACGTGCAGGAACTGATCGAAGAGTAGATAAGTGCCTCCTGCGAAAGCCCCGGCGGGCTATTCTGTTATCTTGGGCCTCATGAAGCCCTTTCCCCTCACCCTCAGCCTGGCGGCGCTAGCGGCCTGCACCTCTTCGCCGGCTGCTAAAACCATTGAAACCCCCGCCCAAACGCGGCGCGCCATCACGCAATTGCTGGCCACCCAAACCGCGGCCTGGAACCGCGGCGACGTAGCCGGCTTCATGCAAGGGTACTGGCGCTCGGATTCGCTGGTGTTCATCGGCAAGCGCGGCCTGACCTACGGCTGGCAACCCACCCTCGACAACTACCGCCGCAACTACCCCGATGCGGCCGCCATGGGCCAGCTCCGCTTCAGCAACCTCCGCGTCACCCCCGATGGCTCCAACGCCGCCCATGTAGTAGGCCGTTGGCACCTTACCCGTCCGGGCCTCGGCGATTTGCAAGGGCACTACCTACTCGTGCTGCGCCACCTGAACGGCCAGTGGGTCATCGTCGCCGACCATTCGAATTAAGAGCAGCTTGCTTTGTTATTTAACCAAGGTTCTCACTGCATTACCGGCTTGCCGGTGCCTTCGCCGTCCAAATCGTTTTCGGTATCGGCGGTTTCGTCTTTGTGCTTTTCTTGCTGCACGGCCGGTATAGCTTCCTGAAAAATAAGGTTGTTTTTAGCGGCATGTTCGGCAGCTTGTACGGTGTCTTGCACCAACAGCATTTCCACCTTGTCGTTGCGGAGCTCTTCGCTGACCCGCTCGACCATAGCGGCGCGGTCGGGCCGCTTCAGAATGTCGCGGATGTAGATGGCCAGGATGCGGCCGGGGTGGCGACGCACTACCTCCCGGTAGATGTTGGCATCCTCCTGCCCCGAGTCGCCGATAAGTACGAACTGTAGTTTGGGATAAGTGAGCAGCAGGTTGTCGATTTCCTTGAGCTTATGACCGTGGTGTGCCGTGGCGTCGCTTGATTTCTTGCCGCCAACAGCGAAATCGCGCAGCAGAAGCGGGCCGGGTGGTATCTTGTTCAAGGCCAAAAAGTCCTCCAGCAAGTCGTAAAGGTTCCAGGGCGAGCTACTGACGTAAAAAAAAGGATTGTTGCGCTTGCCGTTGCGGCCTAGCTGCAAAGCCCGGTAAAACTCGGCTACGCCCTTGAAAGGGAGCCGCGAATGGGCATTGCGCACGAGTACGGTACGGGCCATGAGCAGTAAATCAGTGGCCGACGTTTGAATAACGGTATCGTCGAGGTCGGAGATGATGCCGTATTCGGCGTCGGCGGGCGGAATAAGAACTGGCGCTGCTGCCCGCAGGCCGGGTGGAGTGGGGAAGGGATGCGGCGCCTGTTGCAGCAGTACTTCCACTGGGTACCACATAAAATCTATTGGCTCGGGCAGGCTTTCAGGCGCTAGGTTCAGCGTGAAATACCCTTCTTCATCGGTCACTACTGGGTGCTGGGTGCCATCGGTGGATTGCACGAGCAGTTGCGCGCCGCTGATTTCGTTGCTCTCGAAGCGGCGGTACATGTTGAGCAGATTGTGCCAGCGCGAATCGCCCTCGCCGGGCTCGCCAATGCCTTTATCGGTGAGCAGGCGGCCTTTCACGTAGAGGCGCGTGTTGGTGCCGTAGCTGCGGTACGGTACGATTTGCAGGGGGTGCAAGAAACCCAGCCGGGCGCGGGTGCGGGTTAGGAGGTCGTCGGCGCGGTCGGCTAGGTCGCCAAGCTTGTTGAGTATAGACATATCCGCAAGTACGCGGGTAAAGCGGAATTTGATGCTTGTGTTTAACGCACCTTGAACGCAGGTGCTGCACGCAAGCAAAAAGGCCAGTTGCAATTGCAACTGGCCTTGGTAAGTTCTCAGGTTAGCAGAGCGGCAGGGTGCACTCAGATGATGCGCTGCAACTCGTTGAAATTGTTGTTCGAGGTGGAGCGGCCTTGGCATTTGAGTTCGGCTGCTTTGGTCTGAATGGCTTGCACGCGCGAACCTGGGTTGGGGTGGGTACTCAGGAATTCGGGCGGATTACCCTGGCCCTGGGCCTCAGATTTGATAAAAAAGCCGGCCGCACCGTCGCAGGAATAGGTGGTTGCGTTGAGGTAAATAACCGAGTATTCATCGGCTTCCCGCTCGAAGTCCCGGCCAAATTTCAATTGACCTAGTCCGGACGCAATTTGCACGAGTTGGTTGGGATTTTCACCCAGCAGCAAGCCCAGCAGCGTGGTCACGCCATACTCATTCTGAAGCTGCCGCGACGTGTGCCGCCGGTCGGCGTGCGCTATTTCGTGGCCTAATACCCCGGCCAACTGGCTTTCGTCTTCCAAGAACTTGATCAGGCCCGAAAACACGTAAATGTGCCCACCGGGCGTAGCAAATGCGTTTTGCGTGGCGTCGTCCTTGATGATTTTAACGTCCCAGGGGAATTCGTTGCGGTATTGCAGCTGACCCGAGTTCAGTACTTTGTTTACTACCCCATCAAGCAACTCGTAGGCCCGACGGTTGGCTGGATTGGTACGCTCCAGCAATTTGCCCTGGGCGCGGTATGTGGAATCGGTTTGAGCGGCTACTTGCTCTCCGAGAGTTTTGTCGTCTTCAATGGAGAACAGAACTGGATTGCCATTTTCGTCGGTGCAGGCCGCAGTGCCCCCGAGGGTGGCCGCAAGGGAAAGGAGAAGTAAGGGTTTGAGAGAGAAAAGGCGCATCAGGAAAGCGAATTGGTTGAAGATTGGTTGAAGAAAAGAACAGCGTAGAACTGCCGGCCCGAAAGAAAAAACGATGCCAGAAAAACTGAAATCGGTACGGGTAGCCCCACTTCCAAGTTGCTACGCCCAAGTTCAAGCAGCTAGCAGTCACGGAATCAGGGAGAAAAAATCAGTTAGAACCAGAGCCGTGCTGCGCCACTGAAACGCCTGGCGCGGAAGCGGAGCCGTTGAGGTACCGGAACGACTGGCAACCCTCAGACTCCCGGAAAGACTTTTCTGGTTATCTGCCGTACACCAATACCCACCCGCCACCCTGGCGCTTCGCGTTCCGTTTTATTTCAGTTCTCCTATGTCTACTGCCACCCCGCCGCGGCCCAAAACCAAGAAGAAGCGCCTCGCGCCCCTAGAAGATTCGCACGAGCTTTACAAAGACCCCGCCCGGCAGGCCGAACTGGCTGGCTTGCGCTACCGCACCGATACCAAGCCCGCCCTCAGCCGCCAACCCGGCCCCGACGGTACGTCCACTTATCACAAGGCCAACGGCGAACTAATAACCGACGAGAAAACGCTGGCCCGGATTCAAAGCTTCGTGATTCCGCCGGCCTGGACCGACGTGTGGATTTCCGACACCGCCAACAGCCACTTGCAAGTAACGGGGCGTGACGCCAAGGGCCGCAAGCAGTACCGCTACCATCCCGCCTGGGACCAAGCGCGGAGCCTCACCAAGTTCAGCCGACTGCGCGCTTTCGGTGAGAAGCTAGCCGACCTGCGCCTACAGATGCAAAAGGATTTGTCCCGCCCAGAACTCGACAAAGCCAAAGTAATGGCGCTGGTGCTCACCCTCATGGACCGCTCCTATATTCGCATCGGCAACAAGGAATACGCCAAGGAAAACAAAACCTACGGCCTCACCACCCTCCGCGACAAACACGTGCAAGTAACGGGCTCCGATGTCCGGTTTGCGTTTGTGGGCAAGAAAGGCGTGGCCCACGACCTTACCATCCACGACCGGAAGCTGGCCCGGCTGGTGCAGAAATGCAAGGAAATACCCGGCCAGCACTTGTTCCAGTACTACACCCCCGACGGCCAGCGGGCCGAGTTGGAATCGGGCGATGTAAACGAGTATTTGCAGCAGGTAACTGGCCTGGCACTATCGGCCAAGGATTTCCGGACCTGGGGCGGCACCGTGAAAATGGTGGAATGCCTGGAAACCGTCATCAACGAAGAGCCCGACTTCCCGAAGCCCAAAAGTTTGAAACGGGCTTTGCAAGACGTGGCCCACGAACTGGGTAACACGCCCACCGTTTGCTCGAAGTACTACATTCACCCCCAGGTAGTGGAACTCTTCAACACCGATAAGCTCATCGACTACCTCCGCCGCCACGACGCCGACCCCTCCGAAAACGACCAACTCACGCCCACCGAGCACATGGTACTCGACATGCTGGCAGAATTGGAAGGCGAAGCGGTAAAACAATAAGGCAGTGCGGGTAGCAGCGTCCGGGCAACTGTTTTTGAAGTGGAGCCGGCGCAATTTTCTTTGAACTTGAAAGTCTCTCAAACAAAGACACCCTCGATGTCGGTACGAACATCGGGGGCGTCTTTGTTTAAGCTAAAAGCAGATCAAGAAGCCGTAGCTCCGCTCAACACTATCATTGCGGTTAGTCGGTCGTCACCTCCCCGAGCCGTCACGGTCGAAGGCGTGGGAGGTGACGCCGTGGGTGGTTTTGTCTTTCAGCTCGGGGGCGGGCTCGAAGGTGTTGTTGCGGGCCGTGTCGTAGAAGCGGGTTTTGCGGCGCAAGCCCGCCACGCGCGAGTGGTCGAGCACTTCATCTTCCTGCGGCCCGCCGTAGATGTTCACGAGCGGGCTGCGTCGCACTTGGCCGCGCAGTTCGAAAACATCCTTGCCTTGCAAGCCATGCAAGTCGATGCTGTGCGTTTCAGTAGGGTTGAAGCGCCGCCGGTAGAACAGCGAATCGGGGCGGGGCGGCTTGTTGCTTGCCTTGAATTGCCGGTACACCGAAACCACCGTGGCCGTGTCGTTGAGGCGGTCCACCACAAACCGCTCGTCTTCGTCGGTGCCCGCTACCAGTACGTGGCGGGTTCGTTGCCGGTAGAATTCCTCGGCAACTTCAGGCAACGCGGCGCGGCGGGAGCGGAGGGCGGCAATCATGCTGGCCCCTTCGCGCTGGTAGACCTCCCGGGGCAAGCCCTGCCGCACCGCTTGGTTGATAACGGCGTCGGTGAGGCGCTTTTGCAGGTCGAGGGCCGTGGCTAAGTAAGCGGGGCGCGTTTGCCTGGTCAGCACATGGGTGTCCAGATAACGGGCGTTGCGGGTGTAGCCTTCTATGCTTTCGTACTCGGGGCCAAACGTGCGGAACTTACGGACCACTTTGCTGGCTAGCCAGGGAATCAGGCCGTCGTCGAAACGAAAAAATACTTGGTCACGGTCCTGAGGTACGGGGGTCCAGCGGGTGTGCCCCCGGGGTTGCGCATATGCCGCCCAAGTCCACTGCCCCTCGTGCCGGTCCCAGTCGCCGAGCCACAAGTCCAGTAAGCGGGCGCGCAGGAAAGTGGCTTCATCGATGGTGTGCTGACCGGTCTGGTACCGTTTGGCCAGCATATCAGCGGTTTCTTCCAGGGCCGTAGCGCCCGGTAAGCGCCCGGCAATGTTGGCTTCGCCTTCGAGCTTCTCTTCCAGCAGCACCACCCGCCCCTGATACAGTTCCGACGCTGCTCCCAGGCCATTTTCATCGGCCCGCACATAAAAAGCCCGCGGGTTGGTATGGGGTATGCCCGCGGCCGCGGCTAGCGGGGGCACCACAAAGGCACCGTACGGATACCCCGCCGACGTAGCGTCGCGCACTAAGTTCAGCACAAAGCTGTGTCGTAGTACTTTAGGCAGCGTACGATAGGGATTCTTGTCGATTGTTCGCAACGCGTACCCTTGCCCGCTCGGGGTAAGCACGGTCATGCTAGTGGTTTGAAAACCGCCGCCTATTTTGCCGGGCTTCAAGCCGCCCGGTACGATGGAGGCTAATTCCAGTACTGGAAGGGTAACGGGAGCAACCCAGGCCGAGCGATGATGAGGCCCCAGCAGCACTCGCCCAATGGGCCCCCGCTGGTAATGGCGCCCGGCCGTTACGCGGGCGCTGTCGGCGGTAGCAGCAAGTGGGGTAGGATCGGGTCGGGCATCGGGCTGGAAAAACTTCTGGCGGGCGCAACCCGCGGAGAGCAGTAGTAAAAAGACAAACGGGTAGCGAGGTGTCATGCGGGGCGAAAAGCGCGGCTGGATTCCTTGAACGGAGATAGAGTCGAGTTGTTAGCAACGGCTGGGTTTAAGCGGCCTTTCTTTGACAACGTCGCCTGACAATTTTGTTTTCAATCTAAAATGGCGCGTGGTTCAACCCCTTACGGCGGGTTTGCGGTATAAGGATGGCGGCTGGCCTCAAAGGCGCCTGTTACCTTGTTCCGTGTTCTGTATTTTTATTCCGCGCCGAGTTCAATTAGCCGCTAGTTTGTGCGCCGCTAGTTTGTGCCAAGCCTGTTCGGCGCCGGCGGCGCCTTCTGGCCCGCCTATCCCCGCCCACATCCGACCCGATTCGACGGTGCGGGTGGCAGCCGGTACGCAATATCTACGGTCCAAGCTTCACCAATTCTTTTGGGGCAAACATTACCGGGAACTGTGGGCGCTGCCCGTAGAAGTGTTGGTTTTCAACCTCCGCACGGCCGTGCCGGGCGGGCTGGTGCCGGTGCAGGAGGGCGGTTCTTTCCAAACCAAAAATCTGCGCCTCGTTGCCTCCGATGGTCGCCAGTACGTATTGCGTTCGGTTGATAAGGATGCCACCAAGGCCTTGCCCGAAAGCCTACGAAATGGTCCGATTGGCCGGCTGATGAAAGACCAAACCAGCGTAATCAATCCGTATGGGGCTTACATTGTGCCGCGGCTGGCCGAAGCGGTAGGCGTGTATCATACCAACCCGCGTCTGGTGTACGTGGCCAACGACCCGGCGCTAGGAAAGTTTCAGCGAGACTTTGCCAATGCACTCTACCTGTTCGAGGAGCGTCCGGAAGGCGACCAGCACAACGTGGCCAGCTTCGGCAACTCCAGCCGGGTGGTAAGTTCGCGCCATGTGTTCACCAACCTGCTCGCCAACCCACAATGTCGAGTGGAAGCGCGGCATTATTTGCGGGCTCGGCTTTTCGATATGTGGCTCGGCGACTGGAGCCGGCGCGAAGACCAGTGGCGTTGGGCCAGCTTCCCAACCACTGGCGAGGGGGTACGGTACCGGCCCATTCCGCGCGACCGGGACCACGCTTTTTTCAAGTTCAACGACGGGCTTCTAACCCACGTCATTGGGTGGGTGAAGTCTAATTACCAAACCTTTGAGAAAGACATCGGCTTAACCAATGTGGCGGGCCTGAACCGAGCCGCTGAGCCCATGGATAAGTCGTTGCTGGTTTACTTAACCCGGCAGGACTTCAAGCAAATTGCTGATTCTATGCAATTGCAGCTCTCTGACCCGGTAATCAAAGAGGCCTTGTCTGTGTGGCCTAAGGAAGTGTATGCGTTGGCCGGTCAGGAGTTCGACGAGAAGCTGCGTAGCCGCCGCAACCAACTGCCTTTGGTAGCCGACAAGTTTTACAAGTTGTTGGCTGGTAACGTGGAAATACCAGGCACCAACGCGCCGGAACGGTTTGTAGTGGAAGTGCCCGGTCCGGAGCAAGTGCAGGTGAGTGTGTATCAAATGGGCTCTTCCCGTCCCGACAGCCTAATTGGCCGCCGAATATTTCGGGTCGGGGAAACCAGCACGCTCAAACTGTATGGTTTGGGCGGCCCCGATGTTTTCGAGTTTAAAGCGTTGCCCACCTCGGGCATTACAATAGGCGTGTATGATGGTGCCGGCCAAGATGCCGTGCTAGCTTCCGTCAAGGAAGCTCCCCGCCGGACTCGCATCACAGTTTATGATAGTGGCGACGGCAACAACCTGCTGGTGCCACAGGCCGTGAAGGTGGAACGATACTTGCCGGCTGCCACCGAATTCGATGCCGCCGGATGGCTACTTCGGCACCGGCTCTATTGAGGGCAGGGATGCGCAGTGGCACGCAAATTGACTGATTCACTTATCTTTGTATTTCTTCCTCGGTCTATGCAAAAATTTTCCGCTCCTGATTACCTCACTATTACGTATCGTGACGATCTGCGCATGCTAGTGACCCGCTGGTTGCGTCCGACTTCGTCGGCCGAGATACGGGAAGGGTACCAAGTTGTCTTAGAGGCAGGCTTGCATTTCAAGTGCCCCTACTGGCTTCTCGACGGCCGGCGCCGGCTTCCCGTCGATTCTGAAACCACTAACTGGGGACTATTTGAATTCTTTCCGCAATTAAGCCCGCAAATGGGTCAGCGGGTGTACTTGAGCCAGCTACTGTCGCCGAGCTACCAGCAGGTTACCGAATCCATGCCTGCATTCCAGCAGTTGGAGAGCACGCCTCAAACTTTTCAGATGCGGCGCTTCAACGACGAAGCCCAGGCCGTTGATTGGTTGCGTGAATGCCAGCGCTACGTCCTGCAACCAAGCCACTAAAAAAGCAGCATACTTAATTGCAGGACGTAGAGCCGATGGCAACAGGACCGCTTGCTAAACTAAAGCAAGTGCTTTACGTGGAGTGCTAGCAGTTCGGGCCGTGGGCCCCGACGACCAACTATCGTCAGCAATACCATCCGGTACCATTCGCGGCCCCGAGGGCCCACCCAGCGGTAACGGCGTTGTGCATAATCAACGTAAGAGGAGGTCGGAGCGGGCAGCAGCTGGTTCATAGCAGTAGGGGATAAGGATGACACATACTCGTAGCGTAAAGCTAATCTGCTATCCAACCCGGCACTATCACATATACATGTGATGCCCCGCAACTTTACAGTAAGTGCAAGCACTGATGCATGGCATCAACAAAAACCCCGACCTCAAGCGGACGGGGCCCTGGTAAAAGCAGCAAGATATTGTTAGGGAGTGCTGGTTTTGAAGAGCTTCACCTTGTCTTTGTGCTTGGTGCGCAGATACTGTCTGATAATTTGCTGAACGTCTTTGTTATCGTTGTAGCGCTTGATTACGGCTTTGAAATCGGTGATGTTACGAGCTGTGAAAGCTTCATCGACATACGCAAAGCCCAGATAACGGCCGTTTTCCACCAGCACTACGGTTTTTTCCTGCTCGGTCCGGCCTTTGCCCACCACCACAAACGAGCCGTGCTCGTAGGTGAACGACTCAATGGCTTGCTCTACCCGCGCATTGTACTCCACTGGCGGCTCCAGCCCGATGCAGGCCCCTTTGCAGCGGTGTACCTGGTAGTCGAAGCACGAGCCGGTGGTTTTATACAGGTCGCAGAGCTTCTGACACAGGTTGAATTTGGCAACTTTATGAAACAAGAAGCCTTTGGCTTTGTACTGGTTGCCGAGGGCAATAAGCGGGTGCGATTCGGCGTGGTCGTCGGCCCGGCCGTAGTAGAGGTGCTTGTAGCCTAGCTCGTCGGTGCGCAGGAAAATGCCGGCCGGAAACACCGAACGGCGTTGCGCACGGTTGTAGAGTGGCTTTAGCCGCTTGATTTCGTGCGATTCGTAGAGCAGGGCCACCAGTTCCGAGCCGGTTAGCTCCCAGGTGATGTCGGCAATAGAGTTCTTGAACTCGATGCTCTTGCGCGACTTGTAGTCGATGGCGAAGTGCTGCTGGATGCGCTTGTAGATGTTGATGCTTTTGCCCACATAAATCACCTCGCCCTGCTCGTTGTGGAAGTAGTAAACGCCCGCTTCGTGCGGCAGCGTGGCCACCTTGGCCGGCGTGATGTTGGGCGGCAGCAAGGCCGTGCGAATAGCGTCCTGCACGGCCTTTATTTTTCGGGCCGAAGGCTGCTTGGTTGCTACGGCGGTGTCACTCTCACCAGCTACGGGGCG
The DNA here is from genome assembly GCF_964242765.1 of uncultured Hymenobacter sp. Taxonomy (NCBI): domain Bacteria; kingdom Pseudomonadati; phylum Bacteroidota; class Cytophagia; order Cytophagales; family Hymenobacteraceae; genus Hymenobacter; species uncultured Hymenobacter sp. The sequence goes on along the minus strand of NZ_CAXTBM010000026.1, from coordinate 47,815 downwards.
TCGGCCACTGGGGGCAGTGGCATCCACGGCGGCCAAGGTATCGGCTGGGGAAACAGTTGGGTCGCGGAGGGCCTCGTCCTGCTGGCTGATTTTCAGGAGCCGGTCGAAGAGGATGGCAGTAGCGGCGGCGTCGCCAGCGGCCCGGTGACGGCCATTAAGCGGGATACCAATGTTCTGGCAGAGCTTGCCCAAACTGTAGCTTGGCTGGCCGGGCATCAACGAGCGACTCAGGCGCACCGTGCACAGCGTTTTGCGTGAGTAATTGTAGCCTAAGTCAGCGAATTCTTTCTTCAGAAAACTATAATCGAAGCGTACGTTGTGCGCCACAAACACGCAGCCTTCCGTCATTTCCACCACCTTGCGCGCCACCTCATGAAACTTAGGCGCTTCGCGCACCATATCGTCGGTGATGCCCGTTAGCTGCGTGATGAAAAACGGAATTGACCGGCCGGGGTTCAGCAGCGTTTCGTACTGGTCCACCACCTTCTCGCCATCGTGAATAAAAATGGCTATTTCGGTGATGCGGTCCTGCGTAGGCTGGCCCCCAGTGGTTTCAAGGTCGATAATGGCGTACAAATGCGGCGCGGTGTCGGGTAACGGAATAAGCTAAATAGGCAGTAGCACAACAAAGATAACCCTTCGGATGGTTGCATAGGTAAGGCAATGCCCCGTTGCTGCAACCCTCAAGCTGGTTGTAGCAAGTTGATTTTGCGAACCCCGCCGCAAACTTGCTTCTTTGCTTGCGTACTTGCTTAACCTCTACAACGCAAAAAAGGCCCGCACAAAGCGAGCCTTTTTTCAAACAGACAGTTACGCTAGACTAGCGGCTGACGGCTTTCTGTTGCGTAATCCAGTTTTTAGCCGACAAAATTTCGCCGTGCTGCTGCTGAATAACAGTACGGGCTTCGGCGGGTAACTCTGTTGATTTTAGTGCGGTTTCGTAGGCTTGCAAGGCGGTAGCGTCGCCGGTTTCGCACTCGCCCAAAATAGCGGCATCATCTTGACCCGTAATGGCCGATTTGATGTTGATCCAACCCCGGTGAACGGCAGCAGCGGCATCGGTTGCGAGGCCTTCTATGGTGTTGCCTTCTTCTGGATTGATGCCGTATTGCTGGGCGTGCTGGGTTAGCTCGGAAGCGAATTGGGCGCGCTGCTGGCTCATCTTGCTCAAGCTAGCCTTCAGTTCGCCACTAGAAGCACCTTCCGCCGCTTCCTGATAGCCTTTGGCAGCAGTTTTGTTGATTTCTACGAGGTCATTGTAAGCGCGAGCAGTGTCGCCGGTGATAGCAGCCATGATTGAAAAGTTTAGTCCGTGGAAAAGAAGTGTAGCAAGCAGTCAAAGTTGCTTACTAGGTCCGTATACCCACCTAACGCGTAGCAGGTTGTCCACCGACGAGTATAAAATTTAGTTTTGCTACGAAAACAAGCAGGCATTCTAAAGCATCGTCTCAGGAAGAGCCTAGTTGCTGGTCCGTCCGATTACTTCTACTTTTGACGCTGGTCTTTGTCCTAATTGTCGCTCTGCGGCACGTGCTGCTGGGCTTGCTATTTTTGTTGCCTATGAAGGTTTCTCAAGTCCCGCTGTCCGCCCTGCGTTTGCTGGAGTTGTTACAAACCAGAGAGGTCCGCTTGGCCTATGCCGCTTCACTGGAGTTGGCCGTGTTGCCCCGAGCATTATGAGAAGCCTGATACTGCTGCCGCACACCATTCGGGTTGAAGCGTACACGCCCACTCACGCCGCGGCCTGGGACGCACTAGTGGCGACTTCCGCCAACGGGCCCTTCCTGTTTGCCCGCTCGTTCATGGACTATCACCAAGACCGGTTCATCGACCACTCTTGGCTGCTATGGCAGGGCACCAAACTGCGCGCCATCTTCGCCGCCGCCGTTGCCCACGACGCCTCAACTTCGACTACGCTGGTCGCGCACCCCGGGCTCACGTACGGGGGTCTCGTGACGGTTGCCGGGGTGAAGTACGCCGAGCTAGCAGTGATGCTAGACCTGCTGCGCGCAACCTGGCAGGCGGCAGGGTTTCAACACCTGCTAGTCAGGCCCGTACCGCGGGTATTTTGCCGCCTGCCTTCCGAAAGCTTTCCTTACTGGCTGCATCAGCAGGGCGCTGTACTCAGTGCCCGAGAACTTATCTCAGTGGTGGATCTAACGCAGCCTGTTCGCATCGGGACGTGGCGGCGCGGCAACTTGCGCAAAGCCCGCCGCCACGGCGTGGTGGTGCGCCAAGCCAGCAATCAGGAGTACGCCGCGTTTTGGCAACTGCTCACCGCCAACCTGCTGGCAACCTACAACTCGCAGCCCGTGCATACGCTCGCCGAAATCAGCGGCCTGCGCGACCAGAACCCCGGCCATGTGGAGTTGTGGGTGGCATATGTGACAGGGGAGATGGTAGCCGGTGTGCTGGTGTTTCAGGATATTCGGCAAGGCTTTGCGCACACCCAATACATTGCGGGCAGCCCCGGCGGCAAACAAGTTGGGGCCGTTGATGCGGTGCTAACGCATCTTATCCAAGAGAAACCAGCCAGCTTCAAGCGCCTCTCGTTTGGTACCTCCACTAAGCAAGGAACGGGAACAGTAAATGCTGGCCTCCTAAACCAAAAAGAAGGATTTGGCGCGGTCACAGAAGTATTGGACACCTACCTGCTCGATTTAAGAGCAGGTGAATAATAGAACGAGGGGTTATGCAAATCCCCAAAAAAGAAGCCCTTGCTATCAGAATAGACAGCAAGGGCTTCTTTGTGTTTAGCCTAATTTGATTGTAGGGGCAGCATCTGTTTGGCCGCTCTAAGAAGGCGCTCCTCGAAGTTTGGCCCACATACGACCAAAGAAATTCGGTGTTTGGTTGCCGGGTTTAGTGGAGTCTTCGCCTTCGGCAGTATCGCCGAGCAAAAAGCCCCAGGGCTCCGTGGTTTTATTGGAATCGAGTACTACTTTGATAACGGCCATCAGCGGAATGCTGAGAATCATGCCGGGCGTGCCCCACAGAGCGTTGCCCAGAATCAGAGCCAGAATGGCGGCTAGTGGATTAATACTTACTTGGGAGCCCGTAATCATGGGGGTGATGAAGTTGCCTTCCAAGAACTGCACCGCCACGAATACGCCTACTACGCCCGCGGCTTTCAGGGGCGAACCAGTTTCCACCAGCGTGATGATAGCCGGCAAGGTGGCCCCAATCATGATGCCGATATAGGGAATGATAGCCAGCACCGAGGCGAAAATGGCAAAGAAGATGGCAAACTTTACTCCCAGAGCCAACAGCCCAACAGCATTAAGGATGGCCACAATGGCAATAACCTTCAACAAGCCGGAAATGTAGGCCTGCACTACCGTCTGGATACTGTCAAAGGTATGCAGCACTGATGTGCGCTTGTCGGGTGTCACGAAGCGGAACATAAATTGCCGCAGATGGTCCCGGTAGAGCAGCAAGCAGAAAATATAGATGAATACCTGCGCCAGATTGCCCAACACCGCGGAGGTGGTATTCAGGGTAGTGCCCAAATATGAGCCGCCTGATTTCTTGAGCGCTTTAATCGAGGAGTCTTTCACTTCCTCTAGGCTCATGGGCTGGTAGCCGAATTTCACATGCGCCCATTCCTGCGCGTTGTTGAAAAACTCCATCAGCTTCACTTGCAGTTTCGGTATTTCATCTTTGAACTGCGTGAGCTGAGAGCCGAAGCCGAGAACAACGCCCGCGAAAACCAATACTAGAAACAGCAAGCACAGAATAATGGCCCATACCCGCCCCACGCGGTGGTCCTCCAGCCAGCGGCAAAGCGGCAGCAGCAGCAGCGCAAACAGAGCCGAAAAAACGAGTGGCAGCAGAATATCGTCGAGGACGCGCAATGCGTAAATCAGCAAAACACTCCCCAGCATGAAAAAGGCAAACTGAATAATAGGGGACTGCTTCACTGGAGCACTCACCTTTTGGCTAGGAGGAGGTAAATGATGTTGGGTTGAGGGTGGTTGCATGTGCTAAAATTATTGGTAAGCGACAGAGTTGTGAAAATGCTTTTGCAACTTGATTCCTAAACTAAATAAGGGAACAAAGGTGCGTGAAGCGTGGTTGTGAACTACTATTTTGCTAACTTGGCTAGCGAAACAAAAGCGCGGAAACGGTTATTTTCTGCGTTATTTTACCTCGAATTAGATTACTGGTTATCTCGATGACTGAACAAGAAGTACCCACTGCTCCCGTTGCCGTGCCCGACCACGGTTATACCGAAGACAGCATCCGGTCGCTGGACTGGCGCGAACACATCCGGTTACGTCCCGGTATGTACATTGGTAAGCTCGGCGATGGGTCTGCTTACGACGACGGCATTTATGTGTTGGTGAAAGAAGTTATCGACAACTCGATTGACGAGCACGTAATGGGCCACGGCCGCACCATCGACATCAAAATATCCGATCAGCGGGTGCAGGTGCGCGACTACGGGCGTGGCGTTCCGCTGGGCAAAGTGGTCGATGTGGTAAGCAAGATCAATACAGGTGGCAAATACGACAGTAAAGTTTTTCAGAAGTCTGTTGGGTTAAACGGGGTCGGCACCAAGGCGGTTAATGCGCTCAGCAATTACTTTTTGGTGCAGTCGGTGCGCGAGGGACTGATGAAGTCGGCCGAGTTCTCGCAGGGCAACCTCGTGCAGGACCCCAAGCCGGTGAAAACCAGCCAGCGCAACGGTACGCTCATCACCTTCCAGCCCGACGATACGATTTTCCGCAACTACCGTTTCATCCCGGAGTACCTCGAAAATCAGATCTGGAACTACGTCTACCTGAATGCCGGGCTGACCATCAACTTCAACGGCCAGAAGTATTACTCGGAGCGAGGCTTGTTCGACTTGCTTTCCCGCAAAATCGACGAGGAAAGTCGCCGCTACGATATCATCCACCTGAAGGCGGAAGACATTGAAGTGGCGCTAACGCACGGCAATGACTACGGCGAGGAGTATTATTCGTTTGTGAACGGCCAGTACACCACGCAGGGCGGCACGCACCTAGCAGCTTTCCGTGAGGCCGTAGTGAAAACCCTGCGCGAGTTCTATAAGAAGGAGTACGATGCTGCCGACATTCGGGGCTCCATCGTGGCGGCTATTTCGGTGCGGGTGCAGGAACCAGTGTTTGAGAGCCAGACCAAAACCAAGCTGGGCTCGATGAACATGGGCCCCGATGGCCCAACAGTGCGTGGCTTTATTTTGGACTTCGTAAAGGAGCACCTCGATAACTACTTGCACAAGAACCAAGCTACGGCTGAGGCCCTGCGCAAGCGCATCGAGCAGAACGAGCGGGAGCGCAAGGACATGGCCGGCGTGAAAAAGCTGGCCAACCAGCGCGCCAAGAAAGCCAACCTACACAACCGCAAGCTCCGCGACTGCCGCTTCCACCTCGGCGACGGCAAGCAGGAACAGGAAGCTTTAACCACGCTCTTCATCACGGAAGGCGATTCGGCCTCGGGTTCCATCACCAAGAGCCGCAACGTGGAAACGGAAGCCGTATTTAGCTTGCGCGGTAAGCCGCTGAACTGCTTCGGGCTAAAGAAAAAGATCGTCTACGAAAACGAAGAGCTAAACCTGCTTCAGCACGCTCTCAACATCGAGGAAGGCATCGAAGGCTTGCGCTACAACCGCGTGGTAGTAGCTACCGACGCCGACGTAGACGGCATGCACATTCGGCTGCTGCTGCTTACGTTCTTCCTACAGTTCTTCCCTGACTTAGTGCGCAACGGCCACGTGTTCATCCTAGAAACGCCGCTCTTCCGCGTCCGCAACAAGAAAACCACCATCTACTGCTACAACGAGCAGGAAAAGCAAAACGCCATGCGCCAGTTGGGCCGCAACCCCGAGGTGACGCGCTTCAAAGGCCTTGGCGAGATTTCGCCCGAGGAGTTTGGCAAGTTCATTGGCGACAACATCAAGCTGGAGCCCGTGATTCTGCAATCGGACCGCAGCATTCAGCAAGTCCTTAACTACTATATGGGCAAGAATACGCCGGCCCGCCAAGAGTTTATCATCGAAAACCTGCGTCTGGAGAAGGACTTGGTGACTTCCGATGTGCTGCCAGTGGCGGAAGTAGCGGAAGAAGATTTGGCATAAAGACAGTCAACCGGCAACTACCGTTGTTGCGCACACCTAGCCGCCCCGGCAGAACGATTTTACCGCTTGGTAAGGTTGTTCTGTCGGGGCGGCGGCACAAGGAAAGCAGCACATAATGTTTGCAAGCTGTGAAAAGGAATGCCCTTGTTTAAGACTTGCCAGAAACAGCCAGACCGGGCAAGACCAGCACCATCCCAAACTCTTACCACTCCAACAAGAAACTCATTTATCCATGCTGGCTAAAGCGCAAGAGTTGGGATGGATATATTAGGAAAGCTGTGTGCTAATATTATTGGTAAAAAGAATACCTGAATTAGCTTCAATTTCACTCGAAATTAGCGAGTGAGCCAATGAAATGAGCACCATAGGTACTTTGTAATAACTAAAAAAATTAGGAACTTTGAGGAAGGCGCTGTCACGTATAGATAGTGGCACTCTGCCTAACTAGCGGTACTTTTGACGATTCTTCGTATGTTTTCTTCTGCTGACCAATCCCTACTGTCTGTGGTCAACCCCGATTCTCCCGAGCACGATGTACCCGCCGAGGTGTTCAGCCCCGGCGACACCATTGATTTCACCAGTGAAGCTGCGACTGGCAGCGCCGAGTCCGATGACGAGCTACAGCTTGAAATGGCGGCCGTCGAGACCGAGCCGGCAACGCAAGAAACTCCGGTAACCGAAGAGGAGCCGAAGTTCGCGCCCGGTGAAACCATTCATGACGTGGCTACCGTGAATGGCATGTACCAGAACTGGTTTCTGGACTATGCCAGCTACGTAATTCTGGAGCGGGCCGTGCCCGCCATTGAGGACGGACTGAAACCCGTGCAGCGCCGCATTCTGCACGCCATGAAGGAAATGGACGATGGCCGCTTCAACAAAGTAGCCAACGTCATCGGCCAAACCATGCAGTACCACCCCCACGGCGACGCCTCCATCGGCGATGCTATGGTGAACCTGGGACAGAAGGATTTACTGATTGAAACCCAGGGCAACTGGGGCGACATTCGCACCGGCGACGGCGCGGCCGCTCCGCGTTACATCGAAGCCCGTCTGAGCAAGTTTGCCCTCGACGTGGTGTTCAACCCCGACATCACGGAGTGGCAAATGAGCTACGACGGTCGGAAGCGCGAGCCTACCACGCTGCCCGTCAAGTTTCCGCTGCTGCTCGCGCAGGGCGTAGAAGGTATTGCTGTGGGCTTGAGCACCAAGATTATGCCCCACAACTTCCGCGAGCTGTGCAAAGCTAGCATCGACGTGCTCCGGGGCCGTGACATTCAGCTTTTCCCCGACTTCCCGACCGGCGGCCTCTGCGACGTCAGCAACTACAACTCCGGCCAGCGCGGCGCCAAAATCCGTTTGCGCGCCACCATCGAGAAGGCCGACAAAACCATGTTGGTCATCCGCGACATTCCGTACGGCACCACCACCACGGCGCTGATGGAAAGCATCGTAAAGGCCTCGGAAGCCAACAAGATCAAGATTCGGAAGGTGGTTGATAACACGGCGGCGGCCGTGGAAATCCAGGTACACCTGCCCACGGGCGTGTCGCCGGACCTCACCATGGACGCGCTGTACGCCTTCACCGACTGCGAAATCAGCATCTCGCCCAACACCTGCGTCATTATCGAGGATAAGCCGCGGTTTGTGGCAGTGGAAGATATGCTGCGGCTGAGCACCCAGAAAACGGTGCGCCTCTTGGAGCGGGAGTTGGAAATCCGGCAAGAGGAATTGCAGGAAAAGTGGCACTCGGCTTCGCTGGAGAAAATCTTCATTGAAAACCGCATCTACCGCAAAATCGAGGAATGCGAAACATGGGAAGATATTCTGGCTACCATTGATGCCGGCCTGAAGAAGTTTGTGCGCGTGGAAGGCGACAAGCCTAGGGCCAACGATACGCGCCTCGTGCTGCGCCGCGCCATCGAGGAAGACGACCTAACGCGCCTTACCGAAATCCGCATCAAGCGCATCAGCAAATTCGATGGTTTCAAGGCCGAAGAGTACATTCAGAAGCTGGAAACCGAGCTGGCGGAAGTAGCCGACCACCTAGCCAACCTCACGCGCTACGCCATTCATTATTTCGAAGGCCTGCTGAAAAAGTATGGCGAGAAGCGGGAGCGGAAAACGCAGTTGCGCACTTTCGACGTGGTAACGGCCCAGAAAGTGGCCGTAGCCAACCAGAAGCTCTACGTGAACTACGCTGACGGCTTTGTGGGCCACGGCCTGAAGAAAGACGAAAAAGCGGTGCCCGTCTGCGACTGCTCGGACCTCGACGACATCATCGCCATCAAGCGCGACGGCACGTTCATGGTAACCCGGATTGCCGAGAAAACCTTTGTTGGTAAGGACATCCTGCACGTCGGCGTTTACAACAAGAACGACGACCGGCTGGTGTACAACATGATTTACCAAGACGGCGCCTCCGGCATCAGTTTCGCCAAGCGCTTCCTAGTAACGGGCATCACCCGCGACCGGAGCTACGACCTTACCAAAGGCACCAAGGGCACTAAGACGCTTTATCTGACGGCCAACCCGAATTCCGAGTCGGAAGTGGTGAACATCCTGCTGTCCGACAAAGCCCCAGCCCGGGTGAAGCAGTTCGACTTCGATTTTGCCGAGCTGGCCATTAAAGGCAAAGGTTCGATGGGCAACATCGTCACCAAACAGCCCATCAAGAAAATCACGCAGAAGAGCCTCGGCGACTCTACATTAGGTGGCCGTGAGGTGTTCTTTGACTCGGTGGTGGGGCGCCTCAACCACGCCGGCCACGGCCGTTATCTTGGAGCCTTCGATACCGATGATCTGCTGCTGCGGGTGTATAAAGATGGTACGTACGAGCTAACGCCACCCGAGCTTTCTTTGCACTTCGATATGCCCAACATGTTGATTCTGCGCAGGTTCGAGCCTGATACCGTCATTAGTGCCGTGTATGTGGAAGGTGAATCGCGGACGCATTACGTGAAGCGGTTTAAAATTGAAACCAGCACGCCCTCTAAGCGCTTTATTTTCATTTCCGAAACCAAAGGCTCGAAGTTGCTCTGCGCCACTTGCCATCCTGCGCCGCAGTTGGAAGTGAAGATGCAGCGCGATAAGAAAGCCGACAAGGAAAGCGAGAAAATACACCTGCACCAGTTCATCGACGTGAAAGGGTGGAAGGCCATGGGCAACAAGCTCAGTTACTTCAAGATTCACACGACCACGCTGCTCACCGATGAAGGCCCCGAGCCTCAACGCCGCGAAGTTGCTAAGAAGCGGGGGCCGGTGACTGCCCCACTCACCAACTCAGTGGCAAGTGGCACCGATGACGAGTCGAGCGCGCCACTGCCCGAATTGACTGGTCCGGTGGATATTTCGGCCGCCGAAGTGGCGCAGGCGCAAGCCATCCTCAAAACCCCGAAGTCGCAGCTGAAGTTGTTTTAACGTAACTGAAAACGCCCCGCCAAATTTCGGTGAGGCGTTTTCAATTAGTGGCAGCAGGTGTCAGAATGGCTGCGCGTACTCTTAAAGCGCAAAGTTGCCTGAACTAGTAATTGTCTGTCTGCCGTTGTATTACTACCCGCTCATTGTGGAATAGCCTCCGCTCGCTCCGTGCTATGGCCTTACTATCTGCTATAAAAGCTGCAGTTTTGTGGGCCTGTTCGCTGTCATGAAGTTGTTTGTTCGCTTGTTTGTGCTGGTGTTACTGGCGTGCCTGTGGGCTGCGCCGGCAGATGCACAGTTTCGGAAAGCGAAGCCCAAGCCCGCGCCTCGAACAGAATCTCCCTTGTCCGTTGAGATAAACAAGCTTTTGGCCGAGGCAAAGTCACTACAGGCACAGTATAAAGAGTCGGAAGCGCTGGCCTCGTACGAATTGGTGCTAGCAAAGGCACCGGCCACATACGAGGCGCTCTGGCGAGCAGCCGTCCTGAGTGTGCGCATCGGCTCGCGCTATACCGATGAGACCCGGAAGATTGCTTATTTCTCGGCGGCCCGGCTCTATTCTAGTCGGGCCTTGGTGGTGCGGCCGGAGGGGGCCGAAAGCAACTATGCCGAAGCTTTGGCGCTGGCCAACCAAGCCACGCTACTTACGGCCCGGGCCCGGCTGCTGGCCTACCGCGAAATGCAGCCCTATATTTTCAAGGCGGTAGCAGTTCGTCCCGACTTTGCCGATGCGTTGCAGTTGCTCGGCCGCTGGCACTTCCGCGTCGACCATTACAACATACTGGAGCGGATATTCAGTCGGCTTTTCCTAGGCGGAACTCCCAACGAAGCGAGCAGTGCTGCCGCCGTCGAAGCTCTTACGCGGGCTCACGAACTAGAGCCCCAGCGAATTCAGTTTGCTTACGATTTAGCACGTATTCACATAGCGGAAAAGAAACGGACCCGCGCCATAGCCGCCCTGCAAGACGCCATGGAGATTACGCCCGTCACGGCGGAAGAACTGGAGATTAGTCGGCGCTGCCGTAAGCTACTAGTGCAACTCAACCGCAAGATGCTCAAGCAGGTCCAAAATCATTTGCGGGAGTTGGAGTAAGCATTAGCAAGGATTCTTCCAGGAGAGTTGCTAAATAGACTACGGCAAATATCAGCAGTTTCAAGCCCACAATCCCTCCCAGTTCCTATCTTTACTTTGTAGTTTACTTGCAGGTTGAAACTCGTGTTCGTGGCGTTCTTGCGTTCCTTTTTATTTTCACTGACTCCTGTTGCGCTTCTGGTTACCACCTCTTGTGGTACGGCATCCAATGAAGAGCAGCCTGAAACCATGGTCAACCTGGCTACCGTGCAAAGCGGCCCCAAGATTCAGGCCGAGGAACTAGATGGCGCCATTAGCCGCCAGCCGCGCAATGCTTCGCTCTACGCCCGTCGGGCCGCGTTTCGCCTGGACGCTGGTCAAGTGGAGCCCGCCATGCGCGACATTACCATGGCCCTCGACCTCGATGATGCGCCCGGAGAATTTCACTTCACCAAGGCCCGTGCGCTCCGGGCACAGGGCAAGTACCAAGCCGCCATTGCTGCCGCCGATGTGGCCTCCCAACACGGCTATGCTTCGCCGGAACTGAACTTGCTGGTAGGCGAAACTCACCTTGCTTCCCGTCACTACCAAACGGCCATCGACTACCTCGACCGGGCGCTACAGCAAGAGCCCGACCACACAGCCGCTTTGTTTTACAAGGGCGTCGCCTACGTAGGACTCCAGGATACAGTGCAGGCGCTTGATTATCTGCGGGCTAGCTTGGCCCGCGACCCGCGCCAGCCGGAAACGTTGCATCAACTTGCCTTTCTCTCCAATGCTTTCCGGCAGCCCGCCGTTGCGGCTGTGTATGCCGCCCGGGGCCTGCGGTTGGCTCCCCACCACGGCCCGCTCTGGTACGACTACGGCCGCCAGTTCGAGCTACAAAATATGCCCGACAGCGCCACTCGTATTTATGCCCGGGTTGTGCAACTCGATACCACTTTCTACCGGGCCGACTACCGCCTCGCTTTAGTAGCTTACGAAAATCGAAAATACGCCGATGCTATTGCGCATTTGCAACGTGCCCTACGACGAGCCCCCCGGCTAGTTGGCGCCCGGCAGATGCTAGCCGAGAGTTTCGAGAACTTGGGCCGCTACGAGGAAGCCACCACGCAATACCGGTTGTTGGTGGACGAAAATCCTGGCAACCGCCACTGGACCTACAAGCTGTGGAAGATTGGCAACCGGGCTCGGGGTATCATCGTCAATGAAACGCCCCGGCGAGCAGTGGCACCAGAAGAGCGGCTAGAGCCTATTTCGGCGCTGCGCCCGAGATTGTAAGCGCCGCCTCGAAACGAGAGGAAAACTATTCGGTTGGCTTAGATGCTGCTTTGAACGCCCGGCAATCCAACCTTTTCCGGCATTAAGTCTAACTTGCGGCTTCACGCTGTTTGTATAGCTCAATTTTTTAATTCATGATCAACATCACGCTCCCCGACGGCTCGGTGCGCCAGTTTGTAGATGGCGCCACGGGCTTTGATGTAGCATCCAGTATCAGTGAGGGTCTGGCCCGTAATGCGTTAGGTGTCCGCGTCAATGGTGAGGTGCGCGACCTACACCGCCCCATTGGTCAAAATGCCAACCTGGAAATTCTGACTTGGAACGACCAAGACGGCAAAGCAACCTTCTGGCATTCCTCGGCTCACTTACTGGCCGAAGCCCTTGAGGCCCTGTATCCCGGCGTGAAGCTTGGCATCGGTCCGAGCATTGAGAACGGCTTCTACTACGACATCGACTTAGGCGAAGGACGCACGATTTCCAGCGAAGACTTCTCTGAAATCGAGAAGAAAATGCTGGAACTGGCCAAAAAGAAAAGCCAGTACGAGCGCAAGGAAGTGAGTAAGGCCGAGGCCATTGCCTACTTCACCGAGAAGGCTGACCCCTACAAGCTAGACCTGCTGGAACGCCTCGACGACGGCTCCATCACCTTTTACACGCAGGGCGACTTCACCGACCTTTGCCGCGGACCGCACATTCCTGATACCAGTCCAATCAAGGCTGTTAAGCTGCTCAACGTGGCCGGTGCTTACTGGCGCGGCGACGAAAAGAACAAACAACTCACGCGCATTTACGGCATCACTTTCCCGAAGGCCAAAGAGCTAACGGAATACTTGGAGCGGCTAGAGGAAGCCAAGCGCCGTGACCACCGCAAGCTGGGCAAGGAATTAGAACTGTTTACTTTCAGTGAGAAGGTAGGAGCGGGGCTGCCCTTGTGGCTGCCCAAAGGCACCTTGCTACGCGAACGGCTCGAACAGTTTCTGCGCCGTGCCCAAGTGAAAGCGGGCTACCAACCCGTCGTGACCCCTCACATCGGTTCCAAAGAACTGTATGTAACCAGCGGCCACTACGAGAAATACGGCGCCGATTCGTTCCAGCCCATTAAAACGCCGAACCCGGGCGAGGAATTCTTCCTTAAGCCCATGAACTGCCCGCACCACTGCGAAATCTACAAGTCCAAGCCCCGCTCGTACCGCGACCTGCCAGTGCGGCTGGCCGAGTTTGGTACCGTATACCGTTACGAGCAAAGCGGTGAGCTACATGGCCTAACGCGGGTGCGCGGCTTCACGCAAGACGACGCGCACATCTTCTGCCGGCCTGATCAAGTAAAGGAAGAATTTATCAAGGTTATTGATATTGTTCTTTACGTCCTCAAGGCACTGGATTTTCCTGACTTCACTGCTCAAATTTCACTTCGCGACCCCGAGAACAAAACCAAATACATCGGGTCTGATGAAAACTGGGCACGGGCCGAATCAGCTATTCAGGAAGCGGCCGCAGAGAAAAATCTCAATACTGTAACCGAACTAGGTGAGGCCGCTTTCTATGGTCCTAAACTCGACTTCATGGTGCGCGACGCCATCGGACGCAAATGGCAATTAGGCACCATTCAAGTCGATTACAACCTGCCCGAGCGTTTCGAGTTGGAGTACGTGGCGTCCGACAACTCGCGGCAACGTCCCGTGATGATTCACCGCGCGCCATTTGGTTCGCTGGAGCGTTTTGTAGCCGTGCTCATCGAGCACTGCGGCGGTAATTTCCCGTTATGGCTTTCGCCCGAGCAGTTTGCTGTGCTGCCTATTTCCGAAAAGTATCATGACTATGCCCAGCAGATTCATGATACGTTAGTGCAAGCTGAACTGCGCGGCATGGTAGACCACCGCGACGAAAAAATCGGCCGCAAGATTCGCGATGCCGAAGTGTCGAAGGTGCCCTATATGCTCATTGTAGGAGAGAAGGAACAGGAAAACAGGATCGTTTCGGTTCGTAAGCACGGCGAAGGTGACATCGGCTCAATGCCAATTGCTGATTTCATTAAGAGTTTCCAAACCCAGGTCGCCGACATGATGGACGGCCAAAGAGCTTAACAACCAAGCTTTAGGATCTTCAGTGGGACCTTATGAGTGATTTGGATGCTCGAACAAAGAAATTCAATGCTCGTAAGGCCCTGCTGACGACTCGAAACGACGGCTTTTGCCAATGCTTAACGGCAATTTTATATAGGCTTTTTTGAGCGTTTGGAAAAAATGGCGGATATTTGCCCGCTGATTGAACCCATTGAGCTTGTCTCATGTCATTTCAGTCTTAGAAAAGTATTTAGCTCACCCTTCAAGAGAACCAGCCATAGCTACCCCCAATCGCCGCTATATTCCTCGCGCTCAGGTCGAGGAGCCGTTTAAAATCAATCAGAAGATTACGGCTCGGGAAGTGCGCCTCGTCGGTGATAACATCGAACAAGGCATCTATTCAATTGATCAAGCCCGGCGCTTTGCGCAGGAGCAAAACCTCGACCTTGTTGAGATTTCGCCTACTGCCGTTCCGCCCGTTTGCCGCGTCATCGACTACTCGAAATTCAAGTACGAGCAGAAAAAGAAGACCCGCGAGTTGAAAGCCAAGCAAACCAAAGTTATCCTGAAGGAAATCCGTTTCGGACCTAATACCGATGACCACGATTTTGCTTTCAAGCTGAAGCACGCGCAGGAATTCCTGAAAGAAGGTGCCAAGATCAAGGCCTACGTTCACTTTGTGGGGCGTAGCATCGTCTTCAAGGAGCGAGGCGAGATTCTGTTGCTTAAGTTTGCGCAGGCGCTGGAAGATCTGGCTAAAGTAGAGCAATTGCCCAAGCTGGAAGGCAAGCGTATGTTTCTCTACCTAGCCCCGAAGGTAATAGCACCTGCTAAGCCCAAGCCAGTGGCTGCTCCTGCTCCTAAGGAAGCAGGAAAAGTTGGTCAGCCAGCTCCAAGAGCAGCCACTCAACCCGCTCCCGAGCCTGCTGCTGAATAACAAGTTTTTTCCAATGGCTTCGGCCGTTTTCTACGCTGGCGCCCTGGCCCTAGGCAGCCGACCGCCGCAGTTTTTTCACTTCTTATCACCTCCACAATGCCGAAAATGAAAACCAAGTCCGGCGCCAAAAAGCGTTTCACGCTGACCGGTACCGGCAAAATCAAGCGTAAGCACGCTTTCAAAAGCCACATTCTAACCAAAAAGACGACCAAGCAGAAGCGTAATCTTACGCACGTTACCTTGGTGAGCTCGGCGGACATGAACCGTGTGAAAGACATGCTCACCATGTAATTGCTCAATGGTTGGTTGTCAACCACTTTCTTAGTTAGAATAGTTTCGACAACTGGCGTATAGTAATTACGATTCAAACTTTTCAACCAGGCGTCCGGCTAAAAACAAAGACAAGGCGAAAACGCTCTGTCGCCGACCGCCAAAAAACAACAGGTTATGCCAAGAAGTGTCAACCACGTGGCTTCGCGCCATCGTCGGAAAAAAGTAATGCGTTTGGCGAAAGGCTATTTCGGCCGTCGCAAGAACGTCTGGACCGTTGCCAAAAACGCCGTTGAAAAAGGTCTGCTGTATGCCTACCGCGACCGTAAGACCAAGAAGCGTGAGTTCCGCGCGCTCTGGATTCAGCGTATTAATGCTGGTGCTCGTGAGCACGGCTTGTCCTATTCGCAGTTGATGGGCGGTTTGAAGAAGGCTGGCATCGACCTGAATCGCAAAGTATTGGCCGATTTGGCTCTGAATCACCCCGAGGCCTTCCGCGGCATCGTGGAAAAAGTTAAGTAAGCTATACCAGCAAGCAATAAAAAGGGCTTGACCAATGTGGTCAGGCTCTTTTTGTTGCTTGCTGGTATAGTCGCTATAGAAAAAGCAAAGCCTACACACTCTGCCTAATCTTAGCTATTGTGAGAACTGTAGTCAACGGGAGGAAAAAGGCGTAGTAGAATGGATATTGCTCGTTACGTCTTCTGTGACCGAGCCGTGCGTAGCCAGGCTTGGGCTTCTTCTATATCGCCGAACATACGCATTTGCAGGCGCCCACTAATCCCAATGTGCATAGCCTCGGCCGAAAGCGCGGCCATCGATTCAGGACTTACTACGTGCGCAAAATGAGTTAGGCCCTGGGCCGTGGCGCGGGGTGCCCAGTCGGTGACAATCCACTGCACGGCATGATCCCATGGACCAATAACTTGGCGATTGTCATTGAGCAGGCAGAGACAGGCATTTTCTCGTAGTGGGTGCAAGCAAGCATCGGCTCCGGCAATGATGCCGATGTAGGTTTGATAGCCTATCCAATTATTATAAACCCACCGATTAACCGCATCATATTCGATGGTTAGATAAACCTTGCCAAAACCGTTGGTTAATTCTTTGACCATAAAATAGTAAAGTGGGAAGGTAACATGCCGAGGTAGATTCTTGCCCTGCCTCCTTATTAGCAGCTAAGGAGGAGGCAGGGGAAAGGGAAGTGTGGCTAACTTATCGAAATGGTTGGACGGAAACAACTCCTGACCGTATTGCTAGCCTTTTCTTGTAGACCGTGCAATTCTTGAAACCTAGGGCGGACAAAGGTAGAAAAGTGTTGAGTGGATAACTTACACTCTTATCTCAGGTAACAAGCAAACTCATCTCCTCGAGCAATAGCCATTTAATTTGCTCTAATCAATTCAGTATCCGGAATAGTCCAATGCTCTTCTTTGGATGCATTGTTTATACATGGATCACTAAGCAAATAAAGAGGCATTAGCTTGGTGAGTACAGCAGTAATCGTCTTTGCCACTAGGCGGTAGCTTCCACTGTCAAAATCTGACCTAGAGTGTCATTAAGCATAATACTAGTGTAGAATAGCCACTTTGACCTTGCTTGGTAGTAATGTATAGATAAAATATTGATTATATGACGGTTACTATCTTATGAAGCTTTATTTAGTTTGCCGCTAAACAGGGAAAAGCATTATAAAAATTGATTGAAAAGAAATGATTAGAGTCGGTTAGGGTTCTGGTTTACGCTAACTCTTACTAGTTACAGCTTGGTTGCAGATTGACTACTATAGTTATTTAACTTTACTGTTGGCCAACGACCAGTGACTTACTTCCCTGACGTTTCGCTTACAGCGCAGCTTGGTTGTTTTTCACTAGGTCTAGCAAAAGTTCGCGGGCTCGAAACAGCTGGGCTTTCACCGTGCCCAACGGTAAGGCAAGCTGCACGGCAATCTCCTCGTATTGCAGCTCATCGAAGTAGCGCAGACGCACCACTAGGGCGTAGCGAGCGGGCAATTGGCGCACCAGATGTTGCACGAGTTCTTTGCGCTGTGCTTGGATCAGCGCTTCTTGCGGATTTGGGTTCCGATCTGCTACCTCCAGAAATAGTGGGTCCCCGTCACCCCCCAACACGCTTGCCTGCAGCGAATGCGTCGGGAGCTTCTTGCGCCGGAAAAAGTCCAAGGTATGGTTGGTGGCGATGCGGAACAACCACGTACTAAAAGCAAAGTCGGGGGTGAAGCGGGCCAGGTGCCGAAATGCTTTGGCAAAGGTTTCCTGCGTTAGATCATCGGCATCAGCGGCGTTCTTCACCATGCGCAACACTAAGTAGTGCACTGGCTTGCGGTAGCGGGCGAGCAAATCCTCGTAGGCCTTAGCCTGGCCGGCCAAGGCGGCCTGAATAAGCGCTATATCTTGGCGGGCACGCAGAGAAAAAACGCGTTCCTGCTCGGAGGCAGCGGTAGTAGACAAGGACATAGGCGGAAAATGGAAAGGAGCAGAAAAGTAATTACTCCTTGAAGTAGCAAACTCTAGGCCAGTTAGAATGCAGGCCACCGGGCAGACTCCAAAAACGGCGTATCGGAGCGGCTAAGTTTGGGCAATTGCCGCAGCGTACTCCTTGACTCAACTTGCCGTCTTTCGGCGGCTGACTATTTCCTGTGCTTCGTTGTAGGTGAAAAGTAACGCTTCCCCGAACCTAGCCTTGAAAGCAGGCCGTTAGTTAAGCTTTCTCGGGTTCGGCTCATTTAACTGCTCAGGTACTTCTGCATCCACTTGTTGGTTTTCAGGAGTAGCTCCTAAAAGGAACGATGCCAAGAAGTTAGTCTCGGGTCTTCAGTTGGAGAGAATCTGCTCGTGCGGTAGTTATAAAATGCGTGTAAACTCGGTGGTGTACACATGTTGGAGTATTCTGGCCGGCCGGGAAGTGCCCGCGTTGACGCCATGATCGTCCAGTTGCTCGGCCACGCACTGCAAATGCACGGCGTTCATAATCAATGGGTTCCAGTACGAGGCTTTGTAGAAGCGTTTCACCGTCCTATTCAAAGACTCTTCTGCTTCCAGAGCCTTACTTAGCGTCCACTACCTCATGCGCGGCACCGGCGTAGCTAAGGAGGCGCAGACTTTTATTGCGTTTGTGGTCGGCTGACCCCGTGCGGATTGTAGGCATGGGTGATGCCTTTAATGTTTCGCCGCCAGGATCCTGCTGATCAAGGCAGCATCCACCTTCGTGAGCGAGCAGCGTTGGAAAATAGTAAATAAAGTCAGCCCTACAGAAGTGGCAATTCAAGAGTCCGAAATTTCTGAAAGAGCTTGCAGAAGAGAACGGGATACTAGCCGCCCATACTTTGCTTTCGGAGCCTACTCTTTTGCATAGTGCCGCAGTGCCGGAAAGTAAAGTTGGAAGATCGTCGAAATCAAAAAGAGCTGTACTACCTCGTTAGGCAAGAAAAGGTTCTGATTTTCATCAACCTATCTACTGCCATTGCAGCCCCGATTTCCTCTCTCAACTCGTGAGTTAAAGATTGGAAAAAACGACTCCCAGCCTACGGGCATACTTTAAGCTGTTTCCGAATTCGAAACACCCACTAACTGCTCTTGAGTAGATACGCTAGTCCTGCCGCGCGTCTTTAACTGTGTTAGCCGAGACTTCTTCCCACTGCCATCTACTGGCCGTCAACCATAGTTACAGTTCACGACTGGAAAAAATAAGGAGTGCTTTAACCAAGTGGAAAATTGGCTAAAAAAACTTGCTCACTACGAACAAGCAAAGATCATTGGATAATGCCAAGAAAAATTATATTATATTAACATTCTTCTAAAAAATTAGATTATATGCATCTAAGTTGTCTGTAATACCGTATCATTACATCATATTCCTACTCTCTTAGATTCCTGCAATAATGAGCCCCTTGCTACTCACCTGCGAGCCTGCCTCACCACTAACTCAACACCTATCGGCCCCCAACATGTTTCCTCTTGCTAGCCCCCGGATTATCGTGCAAGGATCGAAACAGAAACGGGTATTTGATTTGGTTTTTGCGACACTCGTCGTCCTTTTTTTGCTGAGCTGGCTGTTGCCCCTCATTGCCTTGCTCATCAAGCTCGACTCGAAAGGTCCCATTCTCTTCAAACAATTGCGTACCGGCAAAAATGGCAAGCCCTTTTACTGCCTCAAATTTAGAAGCATGCGCCTGAGTGCCGATGCTCACCACAAGCAGGCCAGCAGAGGCGATAGCCGCATCACCAAAGTTGGTGCGTTTCTGCGCAAGACCAGCTTAGATGAATTGCCGCAGTTTATCAATGTGCTCAAGGGCGAAATGTCGGTTATCGGGCCCCGCCCGCACATGCTGCGCCATACCGAAGACTACTCCAAGCTGATCCACCACTTTATGGCGCGTCATACCATTCTGCCCGGCATCACGGGGTTGGCCCAGGTGTCGGGTTACCGCGGCGAAACCAAAGAAACGGAGGCGATGGTGAAACGCGTAGAAGCAGACCTGAAGTACATTCAAAGCTGGTCGTTTGGGCTGGACCTCAAAATTGTGGGACAAACTGTGGTCCAGGCCTTGCGTCCCCAAGAGCATGTGTTTTAAAGGTTATTGCATTCATAGCAAGTGCATGTAATACGCCGAGTAGCTACCACGTCAATCTTATAACGAGTAAGTTAAGCGAGCCTTCTTACAACCACAGGGGTTCGACAATTACACCAATAGCCGCACAGCTTAACCCTGTGTAGAAGGCTTACATTGAAGCATCGCAGCAGCTACGCCTTCAGCCCGGACAAAAGCTGGTTTTAACGGGCAGGAAAAAACTGTTGGAAAACCTCTCCCGCGTAGCTTGCCGGCAAGCTACGCGGGAGAGGTTTTATTTACGCAAGTACACAGTTTTGCCCTCTTGCGCGGACTTTTTAGCAGCTTCCAAAATCTCGACGACTATTAGGTTGGTGGACAGAGAAGACAAAACATCCTCTGGCGCTTGCCCCCTAACCACGGCCGCTAGGTAAGCGAAAGGGTCATGGTACGGTGCTTTGGGCGCATCGACGGTAATTTCCTGCGCGGGGGCTCGTTCGCTTAGGCGCACGCGCAGGTGGCTAGGATCGAGGGCGAACACTGCCCCCGTCTGGCCGTAGATTTCCAGATCCTTGCGGGAATACGGCCAGTTCCAGGACGCCTGAATAATACCTTGGGCCGTGGGGTAGGCCAGTAGCAGAGTGGCCTCATCGTCTACGCGGGGGTAAACCTGCGGCTGAAGGTGTTGGGTGATGGCCGTCACGGACACGGGCCGTTCGCCTTGCATGAGCCAAGTCATCAGGTCGGCCCCGTAACAGCCAAAATCCACTAGTGCCCCGCCGCCGTTTTGCACCGGATCGGTTAGCCAGGCCAGAAACTCGGGGTTCACCCCGATGGCTTTCGGCCCCTGGTGACCGTCATGGACCACCACCTTTCGAATTTGACCCACGGCTTTCTCCTGCATCACTAGTTGGTAGGCCCGCAGGTTGGAGCCATACCAGGTGGTTTCATAATTGGTGAGCAGATGAATGTGGTGCTTCGTGGCGAGTGCCGCCATCTGACGGGCATGAACGAGACTGACAGCCAGTGGCTTCTCCACCATGACGTGGATGCCCTTGGGTGCGCAGGCCTGCACCACGGCTAAGTGGTCGTAGATGCTGCCAAAGGCCGTAACTGCCTGCGGCTTGGTTGTCACCAGCATTTCTTCCAGTGAACTGTAAACGAGCTTCATGCTCAGGCCATACTGCTTGGTGAGGCGCACAGCCAGGTCGCGGTTGGGCTCGGCAATACCTACGAGGAGAATGTCGCCCCGCTGGGCCTGACCTAGCAGTCCATGCACGTGCGCGTGGGTTAGCCCCGCAATGCCCACGCGCAGGGGAGCTGAGGTCGAATCTTGGGCAGTAACAGCAGCAGTGAAACGACCCGCCAAAAGCAACAAAAGCAGGGCAGCAAGAGAGGTAAGGATTTTGAACATCAGGCTAAGAAAGAGTGAGGATTATGGAAAGGTAGCCACCAGCGAATGGGGTGCGCTCAATTCGGCGGGAAAAGCAAAGCGTGGGCGTTTTAGATTTCTATGCGTGTGCCCTGCCACTGGATCATGGGCTGATAAGGACGAGTATAAGCGTATTTCCCTGGCTTATTGTCGTTAGCGCTTATGCAGGTTCTACAGCATTTCCACCAAACTCTTACTCTACTGCTATGCTTTCCCTGCTTCCAAGCGGTAGCTTGCGGGGTGGAGGAAGCTTCAGCGCATGGCGGCTGAAAGACTTTCTCTCCACTACGGAGCTTGTTGGAGTCTATAGCCGCAAGGATTTTTATAAAATCACGCTCACTACCGGGCCGGCTGTCTACCACTCTGCTGGCCAGCGGCTGGTGTTGGAGGATGTTCACCACGCGCTGACGTTCGCTAATACGCAAACTCCTTACACTTGGCCGGTTGCCCAACCATCGGCGTGCC
>NZ_CAXTBM010000026.1:0-26201 GCF_964242765.1 uncultured Hymenobacter sp. | reverse complement strand
GGCTATTGCTGCGTATTTACCGAAATGTTTCTGCCAGCGCATACGCCTGTGCGGCCCGCTAGTTGGGCTGTCTTTACAACCGAGCGCCTAGCCTTTTTCCGTCTTACAGCAGCGCAAGTTGCAGCCAGAATAAGCTGGAGCGCAAGCTTTCGTAACCAGAATGTCGTTTCTTGCCAAGTATGGCAGAACCAGAGAATATAAACAGTGAAGAGCAGCTAAAACAGCTGCTGTGGAGCCCACACGATGACAACCACCTAAAGCAATTCACCTTCAAGGATGGGAGCGTCTGGATGATCTACACGGTCAAAGAAAACCCCGCAACCGATATGGCTACGGACGTTATCCGCCTGATCGGAACTTACTCGGTTAAGAACGAAAGTGGAGTAATCTATTGGCGTACTGTATGGCAGGATTTCCCGGTCACGGATTCGGGGGATGCCGCTACTATGCTGCTTCTTTTCGATCAGGAGGACGCCCAGAAATGGCGTGAGGAAAGAAAAGAGCAAGCCAACCAACCCAACTATTAATCTTTCCTAGCCGAAAAGCACTAGGCTTTCACTTACGGCCTGATACTGTCCGTAGTCTACATAATATAGGGCAGTCACGATCAATTTTGAAACTTCACTCAGTTTTAACCCAGCGCTAAAGAATTACGGGCATTGGCGACTACTAGGGGCTGAACCAAAGCTACCGGGCCTTCGCTAAGAGCTTGGATAAAGATGCTGAACGCATTAACGGTGCCCTTTCCACGATTTAGGTAGCCGTTGCTGGGTAAAGGTGCAACTGACTAGCAATGGTAGGCTGAGTTATGGCACCAAAGAAGGTATAGAGTCTCTATTAGGTAATGCAAAACAGTTAATTAATAGATTATAATTATAACACAGCTAGGCACACTAGTCATGAGAAACTCCTCTCGCCGGACGTGCGGAATACCTTTCTTGTCAGAACTCGAAGGTTTCGCAGTGCAGCACAGTGGGCTCCAATTCGAGTAAGTATTGGACGTCTTCTGGATAGTAGCGGGCCTGCTCGTATTGCTCGCCGGCAAAACGCTTGATGCTTTCGTAGCTGTCCCAACGGGTCACGGTCCAGAAGTGACAGGTATCGGCTTCCAGGCGCCGTAGCACCTGCACGCCCAGGTTCCCAGGGGTATTCTGGTAGTCGGCAATGCCGGATTCTTGTAGGTACTGCAAGTAGCTATCGGCATGGTGAGCCAGCGTGATACCGTGCCAGATTCGGGTGATGATGGTAGCCATAGGGAGGCGTAAGGCGATGAGTGGTCAATTGAACCGGATATACTAGCCGCTGGAGTGCGTTAGAGCCCAAGGAACGGCGAGAAGAAGTTTAAAAAGAAAGCTGATCCCAAAAAATGACCTTTCCCTCTTGATTGTGCACGAACTGCACACCTCCATCCTGCGAAACCACAATGGCCAGACATTCGTGTGCGGCCAGACACAGGCGGTAGGCGGCGCGGTGGCGGGTACCGCCGTGGTCGGCGGGCACGGGTTGGAGGGCCCGCGCTTCCACATCCAGCGCCCGGTATACCTGCGTCAGTGGCACTTGTGTCGCCTGGATTTCAACGCCAAAGCCCACGACATCAAGTTGCTGAGTAAGCACCAGAGCGCCGTCCACGGCTCCCATATCAGCGATATAATCGGCAAAATGGTCTACCTCGGCCGTCAGCGCCTGTAGCTCCGTATCAAGTGAGCGTTGGTAGTGCGCCCAACTTAGTTCTCCCAGTTCGAGCAAGCGTCGTACCATAGCCTGCATTAGGGTGGGGTAGCGGGAACCCGCTGCGGGGGGCAGCAGTCGATACTTCGGCCGCAGCACGCTGCCCGGCGCGGTAAGGTGCTCAACTTGGTGGGTGGGCACCAGCACCACCAGTAGCCCGTGGCCGCTGGCCCGCGACCGGGTGAGGGCGCGGCGTTGCATGTGCAGAATGAGCTGTATCATGAACTCGTCCTGCTGGGGCGTCCAGTCCAACCCGACGGCGGCCGGTCCGGCTAGCTGCTGGTTCTCAAAAAACCGCCCTTCGCCCCAGGCTCGCGGAAACTGCAAAAAGCCGTGCCCCTCAATACGCCCGCGCTGCAGCGTGAGCACGCGGTGGGCGCCGTAGTAGAACACCAGGCTTCCCGGCCCACTCAGTTGCACGAGCAATGCTTGGGGCGCGCGGGTCACTACTTGGCGCGGGCCGTCCGATACTTGGTCCCATTCGTGGCCACTGAAGAGCATGCCCCACAACTGCAAGTGCCCGGCCGCCACCTGTTCCACGACCAGCAGGCTCGTGCTATGTAGCACGGCCGGACTCAGCCGGCGCAGTTCTTGCTCGTTCCAAGCGCGCGGTACGGCGAAACGCACCATGTGAAAGTCCGTCAGCGTCACCGGTTGGGTCTCCAACTGGGTTTGCGAGGCCAACACGGCGTGGCATTCCACCCGGCGCCCTTCTTCGAAGAGCAAGCTGGCCTGGTAAAGCACTGAAATAAACTGGGTGAGGACCTTGAGGGGCGGTAATGGTTCTGCTTCGGCGGGCCAGCGCTGATGCAAGGCCAGCGCTACGTCGTGGGGATAGTAATGCAGCGTTGTCATAGAGAGCAATATACGGTCGTCCTCGGTTAGCTACGTGCGAGATCTGACGGATCTTGGAAACGACTTCGGCCGGCAAGTAGCCTATGGGCGGATGCGGACGGTAGGAGTAGTAGAACCAAAACGCCCCGGCCAGATGGTCGGGGCGTTTTGGTTCAGAATCATAACCATTACCTGTCAGACGTAGCAGGCACAAAGCAGCAAGCGTGTCGAGCAAAGGTCCTACTTTCTTGGGCCGAATACAGCGAAGGCATGCTCCGCCTGGTCTAGATTAAGCGGCTGGTCGGTTGGCTGCACGGCGGCATCTTGAGAGGAAGCACGAACAGGCAGAAAAGAGATATCGAGAATCTCGGCGCAGACCTATTCTACTACCAGCCAGCTAGTAACCGGAACTGCAAGTCGGCTTAATAATTGGCTCGCTCTTGGTCACTGTGGTAGAGCTGTCCGTCGCCGAGGGCCAGGATTTCGGTGGTGTTGCGCTGGTGCTCGACCTCGATATAGGGCACATGAGTAGGGGAGGGCTCCCCTTTGCACAGCTAGGTGGGGGCAAGAATTCTCAGCGAAAATTTCCTGCTTGATTAGGTAGTTAAAGGAGGCGCTGCGCTCAGGCTATTGCGGTAGTTGTTATAAATCTTGGCCTCGATGCCGCGCTTGCTTTGTTCTGTTAAAAAAGCCGTGATGTGAGCCAGGTTCAGAAATTCGAGAGGCAGCGTGGTAAAGACTTGCTTTCGTGAATTTTGCACAGCGCCACCTCATAGAAGGCGATACCCACACCGGCCTGCGACAATCGATATACCAGCGCTTGGTCAGGTCGCCATCCGCATCGAAAAGCCGGGGCTCATACTCGGGCGAAAATATGGTGTTGTGATAAAAAAAACACTACAAACAAAAAACGGCCTCTCCGCACTGGAAAGGCCGTTTTTTGTTTGTAGCGGGGACGAGAGTTGAACTCGTGACCTCAGGGTTATGAATCCTGTGCTCTAACCAACTGAGCTACCCCGCCGAGTTTTTGGTGCCGCAAAGGTAGCAACTATATTTGTTTCGGTGCAAACGTCTCCTTGAAAAAAACCCGTGTATATTGCTCCTGTCCGGCATTCCTCGGTTGTCGGGAAAATTAATTTTAGTCTGCCCTGTTATGCCCCTTTCCGCTACCCGTCGCAAACACCGCTTCACGGTCGAATTTCCTATCAACGCGTCTCCCAAAATTCTGTATCCCTACTTGGCATCAGCTTCGGGCCTGTCACAATGGTTTTGTCAGGACGTGAGAATCGATGAAGATCACCGCTTCAATTTCATCTGGGACAATCAACCTCATTATGCTGAGATGAACTCGCACCGCACCAATCGTTCCGTGCGTTTCGTGTTTCTTGATGGTAATAAGCGCCTTACTCCTGATGCAAATTTTCTGGATTTTAGTCTAGAAGAATCACAACTCACCCAAGAAGTATACCTGCGGGTAATGGATTATTCGGAAGAAACCGACGAGGAGGAATTGCAGGAAATGTGGGAAGGATTAGCCCAGAAATTACGGGAACAGGTGGGGGGCTAATCGGGGTTTGTACTTACGAACATGAGCACACGCGAAACACCTAGTATCTTCGTTGTCCCGCTGCTCTTTCAAGGAACGATCCTGCGTTGGGAACGTTCGTAGCGTAAGTATGAAAAAACTCGATAAGTTGATTCTACGGGCCTTTGCTGGGCCGTTTCTTCTCACGTTTGCGGTAGTAGAATTTATTCTGCTCACCCAGTACATGCTCAAGTACCTCGACGACTTGGTTGGCAAAGACCTGGGCTTCGACATTATTGGCCAGCTACTATTCTTTTTTAGCGTGCTGATGGTACCCGTTGCGTTGCCGCTCGCCGTGCTCCTTTCGTCTTTAATGACGTTTGGTACGCTCGGCGAGCACCACGAGCTAACGGCTATTAAAACTTCTGGCATCTCGCTGACGCGCATTTTGCGGCCAGTATTGCTTACAAGTTTACTGTTAGCTGGGTTTGCGTTTTGGTTCAATAATGCCATTGTACCCAAGGCCAATTTAAAGGCCTATAGTCTACTTTGGGATTTGCGTCAGCAGAAGCTGGCCCTTGATATTCGGCCAGGCGTGTTTTATAACGGTATTCCGGGCTACACGATTAAGGTCAACGATAAGCTCGGTGAGGACGGAGATATCCTGATGGGGGTCATGATCTACGACCACACGCAGGGCTCGGGCAGCATGCGGGTGATTTTGGCTGACTCGGGCCGAATGTTTACTCGTTTCGGGGGACAGTATTTGGGGGTAGAATTATTCCGCGGTCAGAATTACGTGGAGCAGCCCGATGCCAGTAGCCGCTCAGGCGCCAGCTTTTTTCGGCAGGCCTTCAGCCGCAGCATGATTACATTTCCACTGGCCTCCTTCGACCTTGCTCGTACCAAGGAGGAACTCTTCTCTGACAACAAGATGATGAAGAACGTGGGCCAACTCGAGCACTTTGTCGACTCCTTGCAAAACCGGTTGCGGGCCGAGCAACGACTGGTACCACGCATGGTGTCGCCCTACTACACGTATTTGCGCTTCGACACCACCGGTCGGGCTGCTAACCGCCGGGTAGAGCAGTGGCAAGTGCCGGCCACTAAACTGCCCGTGGTAAGTGTAAGTACGCTGGAACAAGCTACCAACCGCGCCCGCAACGTGCGCGCCTTTGCGGGTAGCACGGGCGAGCGACTGGCGAATCTGGCAAAGGAGTCCAGCAACTACCGCATCGAGGTCTACCGCAAGTTCGTGCAGTCGTTTGCTATTCTCTTGATGTTTCTGATTGGGGCACCATTGGGGGCCATTATCAAAAAAGGCGGCCTAGGGGTTCCCATTCTGGTTTCCATCCTCTTTTTTATCATTTATTATATTTTCTCGATCATCGGAGAAAAATATGGCCGGGAAGGAGTAATGTCGGTTGGCTTTGGGATGTGGATGTCCACTATGATCTTGTTGCCTTTCGGCCTCTTCTTTTTGTACCAAGCCCGCAACGATGCGGGTCTTTGGGAGTGGAACCTGTGGGACAAGTTGCCTGCCAAAATACGCTGGCCCTTCCGCGGCTATAAGCGGAGCGTATAGCCGAGCTTCCAATGCTCAACCCCAGTTTTGTTGTTGGCGAACTCGCTCTAATGTTGCAGCAAGGCAGCAATCTATAAGCGGAAACGAGCAATCCGTAACTAATTTTCGTACCTTTGCGGCCACCCCGAGGTGCGGGGTGATACTTTCTTTTCATTTTTATATCCAAGACGGGGCAACCTATCTGCCGATGAAACTCACTACCGAAGCAAAACAGGCCATTTTCGAGAAAAACAGCCTGCAAAAAGTGGCCACCGACACCGGTTCGGCCGAAGCGCAAATTGCGTTGTTCACGCACCGCATTACGCACCTCACGGAGCACTTGAAGGTTAACAAGAAGGATTTCTCGACCCGCCTGGGTTTGTTGAAACTTGTTGGTAAGCGTCGTCGGATGTTGGACTACCTCCAGCACCGCGAAATCAACCGCTACCGTGCCATCATCAAGGAGTTGGGTATTCGTAAGTAGCCCGCCCCACTGGAGCAGGGAGCCTTTTTTAATCGAAAGGTTCCCTGCTCTTTTTTATTCCGTCGGGTACCTTTTCCTTGCCTCGGCTGTTATCTTCCAGAGAGTAATTCTTAGAGCAAAGCAGGGCCGCTCCAGGCCCTGTTTTTTCGGCTGCTCGCCCGCTGTCGCTTCCAAGCAAAATAGATGATGCCCAACTACAACGCGGTTACCAAACATATTACCCTGCCGGATGGCCGGCAAATTTCCATTGAAACCGGCAAGCTGGCCAAGTTCGCCGACGGCGCTGTGGTGGTGCGTCTCGGGGATGCCATGCTGCTGGCTACGGTGGTATCGCAGCCGAGCGCGCGCGGCGACGTAGACTTTTTGCCATTGTCAGTTGATTACCAGGAGAAATTTGGTGGTGCCGGTAAAATTCCCGGTTCGTTCCAGCGCCGGGAAGGCCGCCTCTCCGACTACGAAATCTTGGTGTGCCGCATTGTGGATCGCATCCTGCGCCCGATGTTCCCCAAGGATTATCACTACGAGGTACAAGTACTTATTTCACTGATTTCAGCCGATAAAGACGTGCAGCCTGATGCGCTAGCGGCCTTGGCTGCTTCGGCCGCCCTATCAGTTTCCGATATTCCCTTTGCCGGTCCTATTTCCGAAGTACGGGTTGCTCGTATCGACGGTAAGCTGCAAATCAACCCCAAGACCACTGACATTGCGCGCGCCGACATCGACCTGATTGTGGGCGCCACGGCTACTTCGGTGGCTATGGTGGAAGGCGAGATGAATGAAGTGAGCGAAGAGGAAATGGTGGAAGCCATAGCCTACGCCCACGAAGCCATCAAGGAGCAGTGCCGTGTACAGAGCGAACTAGCTGCCGAAATCGAGAAGTCGCACGTTAAGCGCGAGTATCCTAAGTACGAGGAAAACGAGGAACTAAAGCAGCGTATCACCGAAGCTGTTTATTTGAAAGCGTACGAAGTGGCTAAGTCGGGTAACACCAGCAAAGCCGGCCGGAAAACTTCGTTCGGGGCCATCAAGAAGCCGCTGCTGGAAGAACTACTGGCTCAGAATCCGGAGTTGGACCAGAAAATGTTCGGCCGCTATTATGGTTCAGCCGAGAAAAAAGGCATTCGCGATATGATGATCAAGGAGCGCACGCGCCTCGATGGTCGCCAGCTCACGGAAATTCGCCCTATCTGGTCGGAGGTGAACTACCTGCCCGGCGCGCACGGCTCGGCTCTGTTTACTCGCGGCGAAACGCAGTCGTTGACTACGGTAGCGTTGGGTACCAAGCTCGACGAGCAGATCATTGATTCGGCCATGCAATCGGGGTACAGCAAGTTTATGCTGCACTACAACTTCCCGGCTTTCTCGACCGGTGAAGTAAAACCAAACCGGGGTCCTGGCCGCCGCGAAATCGGACACGGCAACCTGGCCATGCGTTCCTTGAAGCGGGTATTGCCCTCAGAAGACGAAAATCCCTACACCATTCGTATCGTGTCGGACATTCTGGAGTCGAATGGCTCCTCGTCCATGGCCACAGTATGTGCGGGCTCGCTGGCGCTGATGGATGCGGGCATCAAGGTGCGGGCAGCTGTTTCGGGCATTGCCATGGGCTTAGTGCAAGACAAAGAAACCGGTGAGTACGCAGTATTGAGCGACATTCTCGGCGACGAAGATCACCTCGGCGACATGGACTTCAAAGTAACGGGCACCGAAAAAGGCATCGTGGCTTGCCAGATGGACATCAAAATCCAGGGTTTGAGCAGCGAAATCATGACGGCCGCTTTGCATCAAGCTCGTGAGGGTCGGTTGCATATCCTTGCCGAGATGGCCAAAACCATCAACACTCCCGCTGCCGACTTGAAGCCGCACACGCCCCGCTCGCACAAAATGCTCATCGATAAAGAGTATATCGGGGCAGTTATCGGACCCGGCGGCAAGGTTATCCAGCAGATTCAGAAGGATACCAACGCTACGGTTATCATCGAAGAGAAAGATGAGAAAGGCCATGTGAGCATCTACGCTTCCAACAAGGAAGACATGCAGGCTGCTATCAGCCGGATCCAGGCCATTGCCGCTACGCCCGAAGTAGGTGAAACCTACAAAGGCAAAGTACGCAGCATTCAGCCCTATGGTGCTTTCGTAGAGATTATGCCGGGCAAAGATGGCCTGCTGCACATCTCGGAAGTATCGCACGAGCGTCTGTCGGCGCTGGAAGGCGTGCTGGAGGTAGGGCAGGAGATAGACGTGAAACTGCTCGACATCGACAAGAAAACGGGTAAGTACCGCTTGTCGCGCAAGGTTCTTTTGCCGAAGCCAGAACGGGCAACCGAACAGAACGGTACGGTTCAATAATAAACCGTCGAACTTTCGCGGGTATCGCTACGTTGCTAACAACTAGCTGATACCCGCAGAAAGGGTTTTCAGATGCTTATTAATTTCAGAAATACATACTTCTCGCGCCCGCAATGAGACAGTTAAAAATCAGCAAGCAGATTACCAATCGCGAAAGCCAGTCGCTGGATAAATACCTCCAGGAAATTGGTAAAGTGGATCTGCTCACGCCCGATGAGGAGGTGACGCTGGCGCAACGCATCAAGGAAGGTGACCAGCAAGCGCTGGAAAAGCTAACTAAAGCCAACCTGCGTTTCGTGGTATCGGTAGCTAAGCAATATCAGAATCAGGGTTTGTCGCTGGGTGATTTGATCAATGAGGGTAACCTTGGCTTGATCAAAGCCGCTAAGCGTTTCGACGAAACCCGCGGATTTAAGTTTATTTCTTATGCGGTTTGGTGGATTCGTCAGTCTATTCTGCAAGCTCTAGCTGAGCAGTCTCGTATTGTGCGCTTGCCGTTGAATCGGGTGGGTTCGCTCAATAAGATCAGCAAGTCATTTTCAGAGTTAGAGCAAAAATTCGAGCGGGAGCCTTCGCCCGAAGAAATTGCCGAAGTACTGGAACTGACCACTTCGGAAGTAGTGGACACCCTGAAGATTTCAGGTCGTCACGTATCCGTGGACGCGCCGTTTGTGCAAGGCGAGGAAAACCGGCTGCTCGACGTGCTTGAAAATGAGGACGAAGAGTCGCCGGACACCGGCCTGATGAACGATTCGCTTCGCAAGGAAGTGCAGCGCGCGTTGAGCACGCTCACCAAGCGCGAAGCCGATGTAATTACGCTCTATTTCGGTCTCAACGGCGAGCACTCGCTCACTCTAGAAGAAATCGGGGAGAAGTTCAACCTTACTCGCGAGCGGGTTCGTCAGATCAAAGAAAAGGCAATCCGGCGTTTGCGCCATACTTCACGTTCGAAAGCACTGAAGCCTTATTTGGGGTAGATATTTTACCCCATTTCCTGAAAACCCCGACCCTAGAGTTGGGGTTTTTTGTTGTAGGATTAAGCGAACATAACTTTCTGACATACGCGAAATTTAGTGCTAGCTCCACGTGTTGTAGCAGCAAATAGCTGCTGCTCGACAGAACAGAGTGCCACTTTGTTGTACTCACTTACCTTTGCTATCCAAATTCATTTTTTCACGGCGCAAGCGTAAGCGTGTGCTACTTCACTTTCATGGAGAATAACACCCCGGAACACATAAAGTGTTTGATTATTGGCTCCGGCCCAGCGGGCTATACAGCTGCAATTTATGCTGCTCGTGCCAACTTGGCGCCCGTGATGTATCAGGGCCTACAACCTGGCGGCCAGCTTACAATTACCAACGACGTTGAAAATTTTCCTGGTTATCCGGATGGCGTAATGGGCCCCGAAATGATGGCAGACTTGCAAAAGCAAGCCGCTCGTTTCGGCACGGATATCCGCTACGGCATCGCTACGGCCGTAGACTTTTCGAGCCATCCGCATAAAGTAACAATCGACGAAAAAGTAGAGCTAACGGCCGACACGGTCATTATTGCCACCGGAGCTTCGGCTAAGTGGCTGGGCTTACCTTCCGAAATGCGTCTCAATGGCATGGGCGTATCGGCCTGCGCTGTGTGCGACGGGTTTTTCTACCGGGGCAAGGATGTAGCTATTGTTGGCGCCGGTGATACTGCTGCTGAGGAGGCTACGTACCTGGCCAACCTGTGCAATAAGGTGTACATGATTGTGCGGAAAGGAGAGATGCGCGCCTCGAAAATCATGCAGAAGCGCGTCATCGACAACCCCAAGATCGAGGTGTTGTGGAACACCGTGACCGAGGAAATCCTGGGTGAGCACGCCGTAGATGGAGCCCGCGTAAAAAATGCGCTGACGCATGAAACGCGCGACCTAAATGTAGAGGGCTTCTTCGTAGCCATCGGCCACGAGCCCAACTCCAAAATATTTCAGCCTTATTTGCACCACGACGAGCAAGGCTACTTGAAAACCCTCCCTGGCACTGCCAAAACCAATGTGGATGGCGTGTTTGCCTGTGGCGACGTGCAAGACTACACCTACCGCCAAGCTATTACGGCGGCTGGTTCGGGCTGCATGGCTGCCTTGGATGCGGAGCGCTATTTAGCGGCCCTCGGCGACCATTAAGCGAATTGGTGAAATAGGGAAGTGGTGAGTGACGTTCTGTGCCCAACTAGAACAGCACACTCACCACTTCCCTGTTTCGCCAACTCCCTTTCTCACCATTTCATCGTTTTTGCTCTTGCTGAATTTTTTGAAACACGGGTTGCTGCCGCTGTTACTGATCGGGCTGTTCCTTGGCTTGCCCGGCCACTTGCAGGCGCAGCGTCGTCCGGTGCCCAATCCGAAAGCGAAAGCGGGTGCCCCGGCTAAGCGAAGTGACTTTTTTCGCCTTAAGTCGCCTACCATCCGCTACGTACGCCCCGATACCACTATCCTAATCGAAACCGAGGAGTTGCCCGACGACGCTTCCGACGCGGCAAAATCTATCTTTTTCAACCCGGCCAAGAAGCTTTCCATTGTCAGCGAAGATACGTCGTCGTTGAACGAAGGCGAACAGCGCATTGTGGAAGTGAAAGAGGAAGTGAAAATAGATTCGTCCTGGATTCAGGTAGCTGGCTATTATGCTATTTGGGACACTCACAACATCAATCCCTACCGCGTAGACGGCCGTCGCATTCGGGATACCTTGAACCTGAAACTGACGGAGCCGGAAAAGCAGCGTTACGCCAAAATGCCCTTGGTGAAAACGCCTATGACGTCGGATTTTGGATTTCGAGGCTACCGCTGGCACTACGGCGTGGATTTGGATTTGGAAACGGGCGACTCGGTGAAAGCGGCTTTCGACGGGGTGGTGCGCATCAGTAAGTGGGACGGTTCTGGCTACGGCAATTACCTGCTCGTGCGCCACTACAATGGTATCGAGACGCTGTACGGGCACTTGCAAAAGGCGCTCGTGGCACCCGGCACGTTTGTGAAAGCCGGGCAGATGATCGGCTACGGCGGTAGCACTGGCCGCAGCACTGGTTCGCACTTGCATTTCGAGGTTCGCTACGAAGGCAACCCCATTGATCCGGAGCGGATGTACGACTTTCCGGACTACCGACTTATCAAGGACAATTTCCAGATCACCTCGGCGCTATTCAACTACTACAGCAAGTCGCTGAAGTACCGGGGCGGTAGTGTGCCGGGAGCAGCCACGCGCAGTAGCAGCCGGGGCCGTCCAACGGCGGCCCGGCGGGTTGTCACGCACAAGGTTCGTAGCGGCGATACCCTATCGGAAATTGCCGATAAGTATGGTGTGTCACAGGCACAACTGCGGCGGTTGAACGGGGGCACAGCCGTGCTCCGCATCGGTCGGTCATTGCGAGTTAAATAGTGGCTTCGTGTCCGCATAAGCAGATGGGTGGTCGTTCAGGAGCACAAGCTATTTGAACAACCAGCCATCTGCTTATGCCGCCCTTCATTTATTTAAGTACATGAAATTAGATGTCTTGGCCCTGGGGGCGCATCCCGACGACGTGGAAATGTCGGCTTCTGGCACGCTGGCGGCAGCAGTGGCAGCAGGTAAGAAAGTGGGAGTAGTCGATTTGACGCGCGGAGAGTTGGGCACGCGTGGTACCCCGGCTATTCGGGCGCAAGAAGCCGAGGCAGCCAGCCGCATTCTAGGCTTAAGTGCCCGCGAAAACTTAGGCTTGCCCGACGGCTTCTTCCGCAACGACCGGGAACACCAATTGCCCGTCATCGCGGCCATCCGCCGCTACCAGCCCGAGGTGGTACTCTGCAACGCTATCCACGACCGGCACCCGGACCACGGCCGCGGTTCCCAACTGGTTTCAGAATCGTGCTTTCTAGCCGGCCTGCGTATGGTAGAAACCCTAAACCACGATGGCCAGCCTCAAGCGCCTTGGCGACCCAAGCATGTGTACCACTACATCCAAGACCGCCAGATTCCCGCTGATTTCGTGGTTGACATCACGGCGCATTGGCCCAAGAAGTGGGACTCGCTCCTGGCCTACCAAACGCAGTTTTTCAATCCTAACAGCAAGGAGCCGGCGACCTACTTATCGAGCGAAGAATTCAGCAAGTTCATGGAAGCCCGCGCCCGCGAATTCGGCCACTTGATAGGCGTCGAGTTCGGGGAAGGCTTCACCCGTGAGCGGACGCTAGGCGTGCGGCAGGTGACGGATTTTATCTAACGCGTCTTATCACAGGCAACGGCATCCCCGTACGAAAAAGAGAAGCCCGGCTAACATAGCCGGGCTTCTCTTTTAGTGGAAATTTCTACCGAACCCCCAGCCGGTTCCGCTTCCAGGCGGAAGCCGTAGTGGCCGGAGCATCTGACGGGGCTACTACGGACGGTTTCCTGTCGGTCATCAGCATGGCTCCTAGCACGGCGGCTACCTTCGCCATATCCTCCGTCAGTGGGACGGGCTTAAGTGCATCGGGAGGAAAATGGTCGCGGATGAAGTTGGTGTCGAAGTTGCCGCTCACGAAAGCAGGGTGTTCGAGCACGTAGCGGCCGAAGGCTAGCGTGGTTTCGATGCCAGTAATCTGGTACTCGGCAATGGCGCGGAGCATGCGCGCTATGGCCTCCTGCCGGTCTTTGCCGAATGTGACCAGCTTGGCAATCATGGGGTCGTAGTAGATCGGTATCTCCATGCCTTGCTCGAAACCATCATCGACGCGGACGCCGGGGCCCTGGGGACGCACGTAGGTGGTAAGGGTCCCGATATCGGGCAGGAAATTGTTCTGCGGATCTTCGGCGTACACGCGCAGTTCCAAGGCGTGGCCGGTAATAGTCAGGTCGGCTTGCGTGAAGCTCAGCGGCTCACCCTGGGCCACCTTAATTTGCTCTTTCACCAAGTCGAGGCCCGTAATCTGTTCGGTGACGGGGTGCTCCACCTGGAGGCGGGTGTTCATTTCCAGGAAGTAGAAGTTCTTGTTTTCATCGAGCAAAAACTCCACGGTGCCCGCGCCGGTGTAGTCGCAAGCGCGGGCCACATCGACGGCGCACTTGCCCATAGCGGCGCGCAGTTCGGGCGTGAGCACCGAGGATGGCGCTTCTTCAATAACCTTCTGGTGGCGGCGCTGAATGCTGCATTCCCGCTCGAATAAGTGCACAATGTTGCCGTGCTCGTCGCCGAGCACCTGAATTTCAATGTGACGCGGACCGGTTACAAACTTCTCTATGAAGACGGAACCGTCGCCAAAGGCAGATGTAGCTTCTGATACGGCCAGTTGCATCTGCTCTTCAAACTCGGTAGCGCCATTCACAATGCGCATGCCCTTGCCGCCGCCGCCGGCCGAGGCCTTAATTAGAATAGGAAAGCCAACCTCCGACGCAATGCGCTTGGCCTCTTCCACGTTGCTGATGGCTTCGTCGGTGCCGGGCACCAGCGGGATGTTGTAGGCTTTCACGGCCTGCTTGGCCGAGAGCTTGTCGCCCATGATGTTCATTGCCTCGGGCGAAGGACCCACGAAAATAAGTCCGGCCTCGGTAACCATGCGGGCAAACTCGGCATTTTCGCTTAGAAAGCCGTAACCCGGATGAATGGCGTCAACTCCTAACTGCTGGCATACTTCCATGATCTTGTCGCCGCGCAAGTAGCTTTGAGCGGAGGCGGGTGGGCCTAAGCATACGGCTTCGTCGGCGTAGCGTACGTGCAAGGCATTGCGGTCGGCTTCGGAATAAATAGCTACTGTTTGGATGCCCATTTCGCGGGCTGAGCGCAGTACGCGCAACGCAATTTCACCCCGATTGGCAACGAGCAGCTTGGTTATTTTTTTCATTGAGAGTGGTGGGAACGACAGAAAGGAAAGGCCCGTAGTGCTTCAGTAAACGGACGCGGAAGGAAGCAGAGTAGTCTATCATTCAAAGAAACGCCTTTCCAATGGCTCCGTAAAACGTCTAAGTTGATTAATTGAAGAAGAATAAGGATCAGAAGCCATTCGTTAAGCGGCTAGTTTTACCAGATTGCCATAACTTTGTACATTATCCGAGGGTTAAGTGCAATCTTAACTTTTCGTTTTCCTTTTTCACTTTTAACCTGTTCCCTCGTGGATCTTTTCGAAAAGATTGCCGCGAACCGCGGCCCCCTGGGCAGCCACTCGCATTACGCGCACGGCTATTTTACTTTTCCCAAACTGGAAGGCGAAATCAAGCCCCGCATGATTTTTCGCGGCAAAGAGGTGCTTACCTGGAGCCTTAACAATTATTTGGGGTTGGCTAACCACCCGGAAGTGCGCAAAGCTGATGCCGATGGGGCCGCCGAATACGGCATGGCCCTGCCGATGGGAGCCCGCATGATGTCTGGTAATTCCAACCTGCACGAGCAGTTGGAAAGTGAGCTAGCCGATTTCGTCCAGAAGCCCGAGTGCATGCTTCTCAACTTCGGTTACCAGGGCGTGGTGAGTATCATCGATGCGATGGTGAACCGCCACGACGTGATTGTGTACGACGCCGAGTCTCATGCTTGCATCATCGATGGAGTGCGCCTGCACCAAGGCAAGCGGTTTGTGTACCCGCACAACGATATGGCTAGCCTGGAAAAGCAACTTCAGCGGGCCAAGCGCATCATCGACGAAACCGGGGGGGGGATTCTCGTTATTACGGAGGGCGTATTTGGCATGTCCGGCAACATGGGCAACCTGCGCGGAGTAATCGAATTGAAGGATAAATACGAGTTCCGATTGTTTGTTGATGATGCTCATGGTTTCGGCACAATGGGCGCAACAGGGGCCGGAACGGGTGAAGAACAGGGTGTGCAGGACGGCATAGACCTTTATTTTTCGACGTTTGCCAAGTCTATGGCTAGCATTGGAGCCTTCGTGGCGGGCCCTGAGAACGTAATTGAATATTTGCGCTATAATATGCGTAGCCAGATTTTCGCCAAGAGCCTGCCCATGCCGCTTGTAGTGGGGGCAATTAAGCGTTTGGAATTGCTTCGTACGCGTCCGGAGCTGAAAGAGAACCTCTGGACCATAGTACGGGCCTTGCAAAGCGGTTTGCGCGAGAAAGGCTTTAATATTGGCACCACCCAATCGCCGGTGACGCCAGTGCTGCTACAAGGTCAAATTCCTGACGCTACGCAAATAACCTTCGATTTACGCGAGAATTACGGTATTTTCTGCTCTATCGTAGTTTATCCGGTGGTGCCAAAGGGCGTGATTATGATACGCCTTATCCCGACGGCGGCCCACACGCTTGATGATGTGGCGCAGACCATTAAGGCGTTCGAAAAGGTGGCTGAAAAGCTCAACAAAGGGCTTTATTCCAAGGCAGAGGTGCCCGCAGGACTCTAGCTCTAACAATTGCTAATTTTTTTAGGGGTCGCAAATCCGCCAGGGTTTCGACCCCTTTTTATTGTACTATAATAATAAAGGCAGAGGCGAATACCGGTTAAAAGGCTAGGTAACTAAG
Organism: uncultured Hymenobacter sp.; assembly: GCF_964242765.1. NCBI lineage: Bacteria > Pseudomonadati > Bacteroidota > Cytophagia > Cytophagales > Hymenobacteraceae > Hymenobacter > uncultured Hymenobacter sp. The sequence goes on along the minus strand of NZ_CAXTBM010000026.1, from coordinate 10,263 downwards.
GCTAAAATGTGCCTCTCAAGCAACGTAGGCGGTTTTAGAAAAAAAGTTGCGCTATTGCTTGTATTTGAAATCCCTGTATATTAGGCCCCTACAAACCCATTGTTTCATTCCTCTCAACCCCATCAAACATGAGCAATTTTAGCCAACTCAAGGACCTCGTACTGGGTCTGGAAAGCGACTTCGAGAAATTCTATGACAAGAAAAACTCTGCCGCTGGTACGCGCGTTCGGAAAGGCATGCAGGAACTAAAGAATCTAGCGCAGAGCATCCGTACGGAAGTGCAGAACGCCAAAAACAGCGCCACTGATGCTCCGGCCGCTAGTGCTAAGGCCGCTCCCGCTGCTAAGAAGGCTGCTCCCGCTGCTGCCAAGAAAGCCGCTCCCGCTAAAAAGAAGTAAGCACAAGACAAACGAATGCTACGGCTTTCGTAGCGTTTGGAATGCAAAAGGCCCCGTCGGTATTCGACAGGGCCTTTTTTGTGGCGGTTGATAGTAGCGTACTATACTAGCTTGATTAGAAAGTAATTTTTTTTGCCTTTCTGGGCTACAAAGTACTTGTTTACTAAAAGCGGAATGACGGATGCCATTTGGTCTACTGTCACTTTCACGCGGTTCAAACTCACACCACCGCCTTTGATCATATTCTTGGCTTCTCCTTTTGAAGGAAAAATAACCCCATTCGTTGTTTCGCTTAGTAGCGTTACCACGTTCAGATCGGCAAGCAAGGCAAGAGGCACTTCCACCTGAGGTACACCCGCAAATACATCCAATAAAGTAGTTTCATCAAGGCTGCTTAACTCGCCACTACCGAACAGAACTTGCGAAGCGGCCAGGGCCGCCTCGAAAGCCTCCTCGGAATGCACCCGAATGGTTACATCCTTGGCTAGCGCCTTTTGGAGAACCCGCAAATTGGGCGCCTGGGCATGCTCGGCTTCTAGCGCTTCAATTTGTTCCTGAGTGAACAGCGTGAACACCCGGATGAGGCGCGGGACGTCGGCGTCGGTAGCGTTGAGGAAAAACTGGTAGAACTGGTAGGGCGAAGTCATGGTGGGGTCGAGCCACACGTTGCCGCCTTCTGTCTTGCCGAATTTCGAGCCGTCGGCTTTGGTGATGAGCGGCGTAGTAAGGGCGTAGGCGCGGGCTTCACTGCCAGCCAGACGCCGAATCAGTTCGGTGCCGGTTGTGATGTTGCCCCACTGGTCGGAGCCGCCCATTTGCAGGGTGCAGTTGAGGGCGCGGTAGAGGTGAAGGAAGTCGTAGCCTTGCAGCAGTTGGTAGCTGAACTCGGTGAACGAGAGGCCATCAGCGCGTTGCTCGGGGCTATCTGCCTCCATAGTGCCCAAGCGCCGTTTCACCGAGTCTTTGGCCATCATATAGTTTACGGTGAGGTGCTTGCCTACCTCGCGCAAAAACTCTAAAAAGCCAAACTCCTTGAACCAGTCATAGTTGTTGACGACCACCGCCGCCGTGGGGCCCGGCGTGAAGTCCAGAAACTTCTCGAGTTGCGCTTTGATTCCTTCTTGATTGCGCCGCAGCGTATCCTCGTCCAGCAAATTCCGCTCGGCTGATTTGCCGGATGGGTCACCAATCATACCGGTGGCGCCGCCTACCAGCGCGACCGGCCGGTGTCCGGCCCGCTGCAAATGCACCAGCAGCATAATGGTAGCCAAGCTGCCAATGTGCAGCGACACGCCCGTCGGATCGAAGCCGATATAGCCGGAAACGGGCTGTTGTGCAGCTAAATGTTCGGCGGTGCCGGGCATGGCATCGTGTAGCATACCACGCCAGCGGAGTTCGGAAAGTAAATCCAATGAGTGAGGAGTAATGAGTGAATGAGTGAATGGTCGGAGACGATAAACTCACGAAGCTTTTTGTTGGACAAAGGTAAAAGATGCAATGGTACCTTTGTTTAGGAAGGTGAGGCAGTCGTCTATTCAGGGGATACTTCACTTATTTATTCATCTTTTTACTTTATGCAGTGACTCTTTCCGCCGACGAGGTCCTCAAGCAAGTCCAGCAGCGGCAGTTTGCGCCCGTGTATTTTCTGCAAGGAGAGGAACCCTACTATATCGACCTGGTAGCCGACATGCTGGAAAAAAGCGTGTTGCAAGAGCACGAAAAGGGATTCAACCAAGTGGTGCTCTATGGCAAGGATGCTGATGTGGCCACCATTTTAGGCCAAGCCAAGCGCTTCCCCATGATGGCCGAACGGTCGGTGGTGCTGGTGAAAGAAGCGCAAGCCATCGTGGATCTAGAGGCCGAAAAGGCGTGGCCGTTTCTGGAGGCCTACTTAAAGAATCCGCTGCAAAGCACGGTGCTGGTGTTTTGCTATAAGCATAAGATGCTGGATGCGCGCAAAAAGCTAGGCAAGCTGCTTACCGGCGACAAGAAAGAGCCTAGCCCGCCCGGCACGGTTCTGATGACCAGCAAAAAGCTCTACGACAACCAGGTGGCGGGTTGGCTTACAGGCTACTTGCGCAGCAAGCAGCGTACCATCACACCGCAGGCTACCGCTATGCTTTCGGAATATATCGGGGCGGAACTAGGTCGGCTTACCAATGAGGTGGATAAGATGACACTCAACTTGGCCCCAAACCAGCCCATTGATGAGGACCTAGTGCAGCGCATGGTGGGCATTAGCAAGGAGTACAACATCTTCGAACTGCAAAGCGCCCTCATTCGCCGCGACGTGCTGAAAGCTAACCGCATCTTACTTTACTTCGAAGCCAACCCGAAAGCCAATCCGCTTATCCCGAACCTGACGCTGCTCTTCAACTATTTCTCCCGGTTGCTGGCGTTGCATCAACTACCTAACCCCACCGAGGCCGATTGGAACCGTTTGAATCTGCGCAGTGCTTTTGCCCGCAAAGATTATCAGACCGGCCTTAAAGTATTTTCCTTCGAGCGAACCCGCGCTATTGTGCACCTCATCCGCCGTGCCGATGCCCAAAGCAAAGGCATTGATAGTGGTTCGATGACGGATGGTGAGATTCTGCGAGAACTAATTTGGCTGGTGTTGCACCCCGTGCCGCTACAAGCAGTGACAGGAGGGTAGCCAACCTGTAAATACAATAGTATAGCTAGCAAGTACTTATCCATCTGCCGAGAGTTGGCCGTAAGGAAATGTTGCAATTCGAGACTAAAAAATAAGCGTATTGTACTAGTCACAGGCGAATTGAACTTTGCCTTTTCTACAGGCTCTACTCCACTTATGTTTGTGTTGCCTAACTATATCGTCTATTGTCATGCACTTGATTCAACCTACTTCTATGCTGGCACCAGTCACAACTCAGACAGTGTCGCTCCCGCTCGTAGCACTCGCCTTGCTGCTCACAAAAACAGGTGTGCCCACCGTGTCAAACTCGCAAATGCCACGCTTAGGATTGGCTGCATAAGAGTTCAACTACCTGCCATTTATCAGTGACTGTCGCCAGGACCATCCAGCTTCAGTAAGCTACTGCCTGGGGTAGTTCGAGGAGGTATAGGGGATTGAAAAGTTAAGGCTGTTTGAGTACGATAAACAACTGGTATGTTTATTGCAAAATGCCTCGGTAAAATAATGTTATGACCGAGACTGAAGTGTCTTTCCGTGCCGCTCTGCACGAAGAAAAGTTTTCCACAGCTGCCGTTTTACTTTCTCAGCTGGTAGAAGCTCGTTATGAGCAGAGCTGTCATTTAACCCCTGTTCAAATTTTGCGCTTGCAGGTGGGCTGTCAACAGCTATTGGTGCAGCGCCCTGAAGTGGGAGCAGCAGCTCTGATCCAGGCTGCTTACAACTATTTGCCTTCGTAGTAAGGTTAAGTACAGTTTTTCGTGTCAGAGCAGCGTGTTTTCCACCGGGCCTCGGCGCGCTTTTTTTGCTTGGTACTAGAGATTTATCTTCCTGGTATAGCCTGCCTAATTGATGCGTTTGTGGTGCGCACCTTGGGATAGATAGTGTTCTTCGCCATTGCCGATACTGCTCGCATTGCAGCATTTGGTCTAGTAACTAACACCTTAAGGTCTTCTGTTGGATGAGCGTCCTGCCAACCAAGACCGAGATGGCTAACTCTCGCGTTTTCGCGCAAGCTGTCCTGCATTTTCAAAGAGAACCATCTGCTACTGTTGAGTTGTCTTCCCATTAGGGCAACTAGCGACGGGCATTTATGGTTGGCAAGCTTTTATAAAAAGCCCCTATTTTATCTTCTGCCCTGTATTCTGCGTAAAAGAGTACTCGAGGTACAAGTGTTTGGCTTGTCGAGCCCGCGCCACGCGGGGCGGAACTCCTCGGTTGTAGTTCAGGTTTATAGCTGACTTACATAAGCCGACAAATAGGTAGTTGCCCACTTTCTTCTTGCTTATGCATCATCTCATCTACAGCAGTTCTGCTACTTATCTGTTTTCCGATACCGAATTACAGGCTCTCCTCGCCAAGGCTCGCTCACGCAACGAACAGTACAACGTTACAGGAGTGCTACTTTATCATGAGGGACAGTTTATGCAGTTGCTTGAGGGAGAGGCGGAAGCAGTTCATTCCTTGTACAGCATAATTGCACAAGACTCCCGCCACACCGGCATTTTAAAACTTGCCGACAAACCTATAAGCGCACGCAGCTTTCCTGAATGGGCCATGGCATTCCGGCCGGTTGAAACGGAAGCATTCGCGCAGGTAACAGGTTACCAGCAACCCGCTAATCTAAACCTTGCTCCTCAAGGCCTGAGCGCTGCCGACGTGATGCTGCTAAGTTTGATGCATAAGTATATGCTCTCACCAGAAGAGTAACCCGGTTTGCTGGAGGTAAACTATCGGCCTTCGAAATACATTAATCACACAGGGTAGGCAGTTCCGGTTGGCGGGCAAATTGAAACAAAGTGGTGAGCTGCGACTGCGTCACCCGGTCCGTGGACAAGGATAAGCCATGAATTTCCTCTTCCCGAAACCAGCGGCCACCCGCCGTTTCGGGCGTATCGGTGAGCAAATTGCCGCCTGTTATTTCGCAGAGCACAAACGCCTTGTACACGTACCAGGGCTGAGGCGGGTGCGGATGGTTCTTTTTGTCGAAGAGAGCCAATAAGCGGCGGGCCTGCACGTGGTAGCCGGTTTCTTCGTGGGCTTCCTTTACGGCCACTTCAAAGGGCGTGTAGCCCACGTCGGCCCAGCCACCGGGTAAGGTCCAGTTGTTGGCATCCACCTTCTCCTGCACCAGCAAGATTTCCTTGGTGCCCCGAAACAAAACGGCCCGTACATCTACCTTAGGCGTCTGATAACCAGCCTCGGAAGCAAATAACCGCGTGATCTTCTCCAGCGGCTCGTTGTCGGCTGATAGCTCCCGCAGGAGCTGCACGCTGATGGCGCGAATTTCTTCGTACCGCTCTACGTCGTAAGCATTTTGGGTGTAAGCGAGGCCAGCTTGGGCCAGGGCTTGCAGGCGTTGGGTATGATGAAGAAGGGTAGTAGCAGTCATAAGCTAGATTGACGAAAAGCAAGGCTGCAAGTTAGAAGCCGGCAGATTTGGCAGGGGTAATTTATATCTTGGCAGCATAGAAAGAAGTGTATTCTCTCTTATTTGTTGGTCGAAAGCCGCCATTCACCAGATGCAACTCCTCGATATCATTGCCATGTCACTACAAGAAACCTTTCTTGTCGGCCACCTCGAAGGTCCCGTGAAGCCCGGCCCGTGGGAATTGCAAGTGAACGGCGCTACCGTGGCTACGCTGGACATAACGGGTGAAGCGCAGATTGAGGCCGGCCGCAAGGGCAAGCTGGCGCCACCGCGCGTGCTCGTGTGCCGCGGCCCAGTGGATAAAAGTAAGTTGGATTTTACGCGCGACGAAGTGTTGTTGACGCGGAAGGAGTAGGATGAATTGCTTTTCAACTAAGCATGAAGCACTATCTGCTATTACTCGCCTTGAGCCTGCTTGCCCAAAGTAGCGTTGCGCAGACAACAGCGTGTGGCTGTGCGCAGGATTTCGACTTTGTGGTAAGCTACCTGGAGCGAAACCTGCCAGCTTATCGACACGATGTCACCACTCGAAGCTAGCCACGCTACAACCGCTTCAAGCAGGAGTTGCGGCGAGACGCTGTGCGGGCTAGCAGTCAGCGGCAGTGCTTGCCAGTGCTTGATGCGTACGTCGAGTTCTTTCGGGACCAACACACTTCCATTTCGGGGGCGGAGAGGCCCAATGTAAATCCACAGGATACTGCGGCTGTTGTCAGGTTCCAGCGCAGCGCGGCTTACCAGGACGCCGAAGTTGTCGGTTTAGTTAAGCAGGGCAAGTTACCGTTAGCGGCCATTGAGGGGCAGTACCAAACGGCCGACAGCACCTACCTGATTCAGATACAGCCCGCGCGCACTAAATTCCGGGATTATGTAGGGGTAATAGTAGCGTCGCGGACTCCGCTGTGGAAAGTGGGACAGGTGAAGCTGGAGCTTCAGCGCAAGTTGAATAAACAAAGCTACCGGGTTATTCAGTATCAGCGCAATCATGCGCCAACGATAGTGGATGAGGTGCAAGTGGGGCAAGGCAACCTGAAGGGCACTAGTTGGCGCAAAATAGGGGCGCCGCCAACTTCCCAGTTGCTAGGACCCGAGAAGCATCCCGTTTTCCGGCAGCTTACCGGTGCTACTACCTATCTGCGCATTCCCTCGTTTGGAGGCCAGCGGCAAGCCCAACTGGATTCGGTGTATCGGCAGGTGAGGGCGGGAGGTAGGCAGGGCAAGAATCTGCTCATTGACGTGCGCGGCAACGGCGGTGGCTCCGACGACAATGTAGAACCGTTGTTGCCTCTGCTGTTAACTTCTGCTTTCCAAGACGACTTGCTGGAAGAGTACTACGTGACGCCCGATAATATCGAGCGGCTAACGGAATATTACCGGGGAATGCAAAAAGATTCAGCGAATTACGGGGCGGTGGCATTGGGGAAGATGCGCACCAAGCTGCGCTGGCTGCAGCAGGCGCCCGAGGGCCAGTTTCTGGCTGATCCGGCGGTGGCGCACCGCACGTTTGCGGCTACTCCGGCGACCTGGCCGGCGCGGGTTGTCATTCTATACGACAGAGGTTGTGCCAGCTCCTGCGAAACCTTGTTGTTTTGGGCCAGGCATTCCACGAAAACCTTGCTGCTCGGCGAAAACTCCGGTGGGTATGTAGGCTACGGAAACATATTCACGATAGCCACTCCCTGTTACCAATTCAATTTGGCCAGTACGACGTTGCGCTTGCCCAATCAGTTGCAATATGAAGTAACCGGAGTGCCCCCGGCCATCCGCCTATCCCCGAACGAGGATTGGCTTCAGCAAGCCGTGCGGATTGTCGAGCAACAGACTGCGGAGCTACATTAGTTTACACCAAACTGACCTTTCAGGGCGTTACGCTAGCGAAAAGGCCTTTCTGGCGGCAACCCGGCCGAACTTTTCGCTACTTTTGGCTATTCCGGCCCAACAGGCCGCTTCCCGTAACGCCGAGCAATGAAGTTTATACCCCGGATTGCGCTGGCCGCCACCCTCAGCGCCACTGCCCCGCTCGCCGTCCAGGCGCAGCAAACTCAGGTGTTCGCCAACGACGAGCGCCATTTTCAAGAAGGCCTCGAACTCTTCGACCGGGGCAAGTATGGCGCCGCCCAACAGGCTTTCCAGCGCTACACCGAGCTTACTCAGCGCCGCACCGGCGAACTGGCCGCCGGCCGTACCATCGACGCGGAGTACTACTACGCCGTGGCCGGCCTCTACCTGTTTCATCCCGATGCCGAAGACCGGATTCTAGCGTTTGCGGCGCAGAACCCGGCTCACCCCAAGGCCGCCGTGGCTTTTTTCGAGTTAGGCAAGTTCTACTTCGACAAGAAGGATTATGCCAAAGCCACTGATTACTTGCAACGGGTAGGCGCCGACAATCTCTCGGGCGAGCAGCGAGCCGAAGCCGAGTTTAAGCTAGGCTACAGCTATTTTGCCCAGAAAGAATTCGACAAGGCCAAGCTGCAATTCGACCGCAACAAACAAGGGCAGCACGAGTTCCGCTACGCCAGTTCCTACTATGCCGGCTACCTGGCTTACCGCGCCGGCGACTTCGCGGGGGCCCGCAAGGACTTGGCCGTGGCCGAGCAAAACGACGCTTACCGCCCCGTGGTGCCGGCCGTAATGAGCCAAATTTATTACAAGGAAGGCGACTTCGACGGCTTGATTGATTACGGCACCAAAGCCCTGGCCCAGACCCCGCCCCCGCAAAGCGCCGACGAAATCCAACTGCTGGTAGGCGATGCTTATTATCAGAAGAAAGATTTCAAAACCGCCGCCACGTATTTCAACAAGTATGCAGCTGGCCGCAAGAAGATAGAGCCCGCGGTGCAATACAAAATCGGGTACGCCAACTACAAGCAAGGCGACTTCAAAGGCGCCATCGGCAGCCTGAAGACCGTAGCTGCCCGCCGCGACTCGCTCGGGCAAAACGCCGCGTACCACTTGGGCTTGAGTTACCTGCAAACCAACCAGAAGCAGCTCGCCTCGAACTCGTTTGACGCGGCCCGCCGGCTAGGCTACGACCGCACCATCAGCGAAAACGCGGCGCTCAAGTACGCGCAGATTCAATATGAATTAGGCAATACGCCGGAGGTGATTGCGGCCCTGAAAGACTTCAACAAGAAGTTCCCGCGCTCGAAAAATCAGGCAGTGGCCGACGATATCCTGAGTGAGAGTTTCCTGAACTCCTCTGACTACGCGCAGGCCCTCAACTACTTGGATAACCTCGACGAGCGGAGCAACAAACTGAACGCCACCTACCAGCGCGTCGCTTACTTGCAAGCTGCTACCCTCTACAACAACGCCCGTTACTCCGATGCGCTGCCGCTGCTCGACAAGAGCCTGAAGTACCCTCAGGATGATGCGCTGCGCGCCGCGGCCCAGGTGCTGAAAGGTGAAATCTACAGCGTTGGACAGCAGTACCAGCCTGCCATTACGGCCTACACCGCCGCAGCCCGTGCGGCGCGGCAGGGGGGCGTAGACGCCAGCGAAAAAGATTTCGAGCAGAAAGCCCGCTACGGCCTCGGCTACGCCTACTACAACACCCAGCAGTACGACCGGGCCCGGCCGCAGTTCCAGGCTTGGCTGAACGACCCAGTCGCCAAGCCCGCCAACCCCAATTACTACGACGTAACCCTGCGCCTGGCCGACACTTACTATGTGGCCAAAAACTACCAGCAGGCCCTCGACCTCTACAACAAAGTAATTACGGCCAACGCCTCCGATAAAGATTACGCCTACTACCAGAAGAGCGTAACGCTCGGGCTGATGGGCCGCCGCGACGAAGCCGCCAGCACCCTGAGCACCCTACTGAAAACCACGCCCAACTCGCGCTACGCCGACGACGCCGTGTACCAGCAAGCCCAGCTCGACTTTGAAGCCGGTAGCTTTCAGCAGGCGGCCGATGGTTTCACCAAGCTGATTACCAACCGCCCGAATTCCACCCTGATTCCGCAGGCGTTGCAGAAGCGGGGCGTAGCCTATGCCAACCTAGAACAGCACGAAAAAGCCGTGGCCGATTTCAAGCAGGTGCTTAGCGCCTACCCGCGTACCAAGGCGGCCAGCAGTGCCATCTACAGCTTACAGGAGAGTTTGTCGGCTCTCGGACGCACCGAGGAATTCGACCAATACCTAGCGCAATTCAAGCAGCAAAACCCGGACAATAAGGCCACGGAAAGCGTGGAGTTTGAAGCGGCTAAATCGTTGTATCTCGCTGAGAAATACGTCCAAGCTATTCCGCGCCTGGAGTCTTACTTGAAGCAGTACCCCGACAATACGCTGGCGGCGGATGGGCGCTATTTCCTGGCCGATGCGTTGTTGAAAACCGATAAGAAAGCCGAGGCGCTGCCTAAGCTGAAAGCGGTAGTAGAAGAAGGCAAGTCGGAGTTTGTGAACCGCGCCGTGGGCCGGGTGGCGGAACTGGAGTTTGAAAACAAGAACTATCCCGAAGCCATCAAATACTACAGCCGCCTGCGGGAAGTGTCGCAGAACAAGCGCGAAGTTGCCAATGCCGGCTTAGGATTAATGAAGAGCTACTACGAGAGTGCCGACTACGAAGGCACCCGCCGGGTAGCCGCGGAGTTGCAAACCCAGGCCGCCTCGCCGGCTGCTACCAATGCCGCGCTCCTTTACCTCGGCAAAGCCAGCCTTAAAGCCGGCAACCTCGATCAGGCCATAACCGAGCTGAACACTGCCGCCACTACGGCCGCTGCCGACGACAACGGGCCGGAGGCGCTCTACCTCTTAGCCAACATCGAAGTCCACGAGAAGAAGTA
>NZ_CAXTBM010000025.1:25709-77770 GCF_964242765.1 uncultured Hymenobacter sp. | reverse complement strand
CCTTCCACTGGCACCTGACCGACGACCAGGGCTGGCGCATTGAAATCAAGAAATATCCCAAGCTGACGCAGATCAGTGCCTTCCGCAAGGAAACGCTACTCGGCGCCCAGCAACAACTGAAAAGTCCGGCGGAGTTCAAGTATGATGGCACGCCCTACGGCGGGTTTTACACGCAAGAGCAAATCAAGGAGGTGGTGGCCTACGCCCAAAAGCGCTATGTCACCATTGTGCCCGAAATAGAGATGCCCGGTCACTCGGTGGCCATCTTGGCGGCTTACCCCGAGCTGGCGTGCAAGCCCGGCCCGTACGAAACCTGGACGAAGTGGGGCGTCAACGAAGACATTGTTTGCCCCACCGAGCCCACGTTCCGCTTCTTTGAGGACGTGCTGACCGAAGTAAGCGCCTTGTTTCCGGGCAAGTACGTCCACATTGGCGGCGACGAGGCGCCCAAAGCCCGCTGGAAGGAAAGCGCAGCGGTGCAAGAAATCATGAAGCGCGAAGGCTATACTGACGTGGAAAAAGTGCAAGGCTGGTTCAACCGCCGCATCGAGAATTTCTTGCAGAGCAAAGGCAAAAAGCTCATTGGCTGGGATGAAATCCTGGAAGGCGGCATCGCGCCAAGCGCTGCGGTAATGAGTTGGCGCGGCGAGAAAGGCGGCATCGAGGCCGCCCAGCACGGCCACGACGTAGTGATGACGCCCACCACCAACCTCTACCTGGACTATGGTCAGAATCCGCAGCCGCACAGCCCGTACGAGCCGCTCATGATTGGTGGCTACTTGCCCTTGGCGAAAGTGTATTCCTACAATCCCTTGCCCAAAGAACTTACGCCCGAGCAGCAAAAGCATATTTTGGGAGTGGGGGCCAATATGTGGACCGAATACATTACGACCCCAGAAAAAGCGGAATACATGCTATTCCCCCGCTTTCTGGCCGCCGCCGAAGTAGCCTGGACGCCCGCCGCCCTGAAAAGCTACGATGCCTTCTTGCCACGCATGGGACAGCAGTTTGCCCGCCTAGATGCCAAGAAGATCAACTACCGGGTGCCCGAGCCACTGGGCTTGGACAGCACCAACGTCGTCAAGCAGGGCAACCAAGCCGTACTCACGCTTCGTACCCTAGTGCCAGGCTCGCAGATTCGCTACACGCTAGACGGAAAGATGCCCGACGAAACCACCGAACTCTACACGAAGCCGCTGGCCGTACCCCTAAACCGGCAAATTACCGTTCGGGCGGTAACCGTTGCGCCGAACGGCCGCAAAAGTCCCCCAGCCCAACTGCTTGTCAACTAGCGTTAAAGGAGTGCAGGCTCTATCCTTTTGCAACACTCCCCCTATGATACCCACAAAAGACAAAGAGCTATTAGATCAGGAAAAGCAGTTGGCGGCTCAGGCGGCCTTGCAATGGGTGCGAGACGGAATGCTTGTCGGGTTAGGTACTGGCAGTACGGCCGCGCACTTCATCAGGCTACTCGGCGAAGTGGTGAAAGCCGGTAAGCTGCGGATTCAAGCCACTGCCACCTCAGTAGCCAGTGAAACCCTAGCCCGCCAGCTCGGTATTCCGTTGGTGGAACCCCACCGGGGCCTGCGCTTCGACCTGACCGTGGACGGTGCCGACGAGCTGGACCCGCAGCTAAACCTGATAAAAGGCGGCGGCGGCGCTTTGCTGCGGGAAAAAGTGCTGGCTACGGCTTCCGATTACATGCTCGTCATTGCCGATTCCTCGAAAGCAGTGGCCCAGCTCGGCCAGTTTCCGCTGCCGCTGGAAGTGGTTTCGTTTGCGCTGCCTTGGGTGCTGGACGCCGTGGCGGACCTCGGAGGAAACCCAGTGGTTCGGATGGACAAGAATGACCCAAACAAATACGCCCATTCCGACCAAGGAAATCTGCTGGTTGATTGCCACTTCAACCACTTGCCTAACCCCACCGAACTGGCAAGGCAACTGGAAACTATTCCGGGCCTTGTGGAGCACGGCTTGTTCCTGGGCTTAGCCCGCGCCGCCCTAGTCGTCCGCGGCGGGCAGGCGCAGGTGCTGCGGCCCGGTTCCGCGCCGCAGCCTGCCACCGACTTCACGGAGCTGCCTTAGTCCTCAAGTCTAGGAACAGGTAGTCCAGACGATAAAAAGAGCACGTCCTGCTGCGCTAAGCGCAGCAGGACGTGCTCTTTTCTGAGGGATGATGTGAAGCTCAGGTAACCTGCTGCTCTAGTTTGGAAGCTGCCGCGGTGTCAAGAAACCAGTGCAGTTCGCCGTCAGGGGGAGCAATGAGTTGGGCGGGGAAGTTGCCGATGTCCTCCTTGTCTTCCAGAATGTGGCGTACCGCAGCGGCTTTGTCTTCGCCGAAAACCAGAAACGCAATGGCGCGGGCCTGATTGATTAGCGGCGCGGTGAGGGTGATACGATGCGCTTTCAATTCCTCCACGTACACATCTTGCGCACTAGCTGTTTTGTCGCTCAGCACGGACGTGTGCGGGAATAAAGAGGCGGTGTGCGAATTGTCACCTAAACCGAGCAGTACCAAATCGAAGCGGGCTTGCTCGCCACTGAAATGCTGGTTGATGGCGGTTGTGTACGCTTCTGCGGCCTGAGCAGGAGGGAGGCTGGTGTCCACCGGAAAAGTCTGGGCCGCGGCAATGTGCAGAGGCTCAAATAAGGCCGTTTTCGCCATCAGATAGTTGCTCTGCGGGTCGGCGTGCGGGACGTTGCGCTCATCGCCGAAGAAGAAATACACCTTGGTCCAGTCCAATTGGCCTTTAAACGCATCGGAAGCCAGCAACTCATAGAACTTCTTGGGGGAACTGCCGCCCGAAAGGGCCACCGAAAAACGTCCGCGCGCGGCAATGGCCTCCCTGGCCGTGGCCACGAAGTAATCGGCCAGTTCATGCAGCACCTCGGTGGTGGCCGGAGAAATGTGAAGCTTCATTAGGCCGGTTTTTTCTTGTTGTTGACGGGGAGCGTAAACCAATGGAAACCTTCGCGGGCAATGAGGGCTTCCGCCGTTTCCGGACCCCACGAATCGGCCGAGTAATTGGGGAAATTAAGGCTCTTGCGGCCTTGCCAAGTGTTCAGAATAGGCATAATCAGGTCCCAGGCCTCTTCCACTTGGTCGCCGCGCATGAACAGCGTTTGGTCGCCGAGCATGGTGTCGAGGAGCAGGGTTTCGTAGGCTTCCGGGGCTTGGTTGGTGTAGGTGCCTTTGTAGTCGAACACCATGTCCACGGTATTCAGCACCATATCCAGGCCGGGGCGCTTGGCTTGCACTTGCAGCCGGATGCTCATTTCAGGCTGAATGCTGATGATGAGACGGTTGTGGCTGATGTTGTCGGCTGCCGAAGCCGGGAACATGAAGTGCGGTACGTCCTTGAACTGAATGGTAATCACCGAAGCCGACTGGTGCATTCGCTTGCCGGTGCGCAAATAAAACGGTACGCCTTCCCAGCGCCAGTTGTCCACGAAAAACTTCACGGCGGCAAAGGTTTCGGTGTTGGATTCCGAGCCTAGCTCTTCGCGGTAGCCGGGCACTTCCTTGCCTTCAATCCAGCCGCTGCCGTACTGCCCGCGCACCGTGGAAAGGCGCACATCTTCGGGCGAAAATCGGCGCATGGCCCGCAGCACGTCCACTTTGCGGTTGCGCACTTCCTCGGCGTTGAAGCTGATGGGCGGCTCCATGGCCACGATGCACAACAGTTGCAGCAGGTGGTTCTGAATCATGTCGCGCAGGGCGCCCGAGCCGTCGTAGTAGCCGGCCCGCTCACCAGCGCCGAGCTGCTCGGTCACCGAAATCTGCACGTGGTCGATGTGGCCGCGGTTCCAGACAGGCTCCAGAATGGAGTTGGCAAACCGGAAGGCCATGATATTCTGCACGGTTTCCTTGCCCAAGTAATGGTCGATGCGATAAATCTGCCGCTCGTTGAAGATGCGCGTTAACAACTGGTTCAGCGCCTTCGCCGACTCCAAATCGTGCCCAAACGGCTTCTCAATCACAATGCGGGTGCGTTCCGCATCCTTAGTGAGCTTGCTCTTGGCCAGGTTTTCGGCAATGATGGGAAAGAAATTCGGCGCCACCGCCAGGTAGTAGATGACGTTGGCGCGGGTGTGCCAGTCGGTTTCGTGCTGTTGAATACGAACACCGAATTCCTTGTAGGTTTCCGCGTCGTTCAAATCGGAAGCCTGGTAGAACAAGCTTTTCGAAAAGATGTCCCACTGCTCGGGCTTCACCTTGCCGCTGCGCGAAAACTGGTTGATATCTTTCAGCAGATTGGCCCGAAACTCCTCGTCTTGCAGCTTGGTGCGCCCCGTACCGATGATGGAGAATTGCGTGGGCAGCCAGCCTTCCAGATACAAATTATAAAGCGCCGGGGCCAGCTTGCGCGCGTTCAGGTCGCCGGTGCCGCCAAAGATGATGAAAATGGTCGGCTGGATTTTCTCGTTGGTATTCATGCCTGTTTACTTAACCGATAACAGATGGAAGGAGGGCTACTTGTTTGGGATTACCGGCTGCTGGCTTTGGGGCTCCTCTTCCACCTGCGCGCCCTTTTTGAAGGTCGCATCTTCGTGCTTGGGCGTCCACTGCGTATGGAAAACGCCCTCGTGTCCAATCAACTCATAAGTGTGCGCCCCGAAATAGTCGCGCTGCGCCTGAATCAAATTCGAAGGCAGACGGGCAGTCCGCAATGCCTCGAAGTAGCTCAGCGAAGCCGAAAAGGCCGGCACCGCCATACCCGCCGCTACGGCGGCCCCAACTACAGTGCGGGCACCGGGCAGCACGCTCGTTACTTGTTTTTGCACGTTTGGATCGAGCAGCAAGTGCTCCAAGTCCTTGTTTTGCTCGAAGGCATTGAAAATATCATTCAAGAACACCGACCGGATGATGCAGCCGCCACGCCAGATTTTGGCAATGGTAGCCAGCTGCAAATCATATTTTAGGTCTTTCGACGCACTAGCTAGCAGGTGCATGCCCTGCGCATACGTGACCACCATGCTGAAATAGAGTGCTTCTTCTAGTTGGCGAAGCAACTCCTCTTTGTCGCCGGAAAGTGGCGAGGCAACAGGAAGGTACAGAGTCGCCAGTTGTTCACGTAGTGCCTTGAACTTCGACAGGTCACGCATCGACACGGCGTTGTCGATGGTTGGGATGGGCAATGCTACGTCCATGGCCGATTGCGAGGTCCACTTGCCGGTACCTTTGGAACGGGCCTCGTCGCGGATATCGTCGAGCAGTAGGTGGTCGGTGTCGGGAGCTTTGTAGGCGAAAATATCCTTGGTGATGTCGAGTAGGTAGCACTGGAGCCGGCCCTCGTTCCACTTCGTAAAGGTCTCGCGGATGGCTTCGTTGTCCATGCCGAGGCCATTTTTGAGTACGCCGTAGGTTTCGGCAATCAGCTCCATCAAGCCGTACTCGATGCCGTTGTGCACCATTTTCACGTAGTGGCCCGCCGCGCCCGGACCCATGTAAGCCACGCAGGGCGCGCCATCGGCTTTGGCGGCAATGGCTTCGAACACGGGCTGCATCACCTTGTAGGCTTCCCGGTCGCCGCCGGGCATCATGCTCGGGCCGAAGCGGGCTCCTTCCTCACCCCCCGATACGCCCATGCCGAAGAAGTGCAGGCCGAGCTTTTCCAGGGAAGTAGCGCGGCGTTCGGTGTCGGTGAAGTGCGAATTGCCGCCGTCGATAAGGATGTCGCCGGGGCTTAGATACTGCTGCATCTCCACAATTACGGCGTCCACGATGGGGCCCGCGGGCACCAGCATCATGATAGCGCGCGGAGTAGCAATGCTTTGCACGAATGCCTCCGGGTCGGAAAAGCCCTCTACGGACTTACCCTCGCCTTCCTCGGTTAATAGGTCTACTTGTTTTAAACTTTTATCGTAGCCAGCCACGGCAAACCCGTGGTCAGCTATGTTCAGCAGGAGGTTGCGACCCATCGTTCCCAGGCCGATCATGCCAAAGGAGTATTTGGTTGGCGATTCGCTCATCGTTTTACGGGTTTGGTTTCGGGACTAGCCCTGGTTGTGTGGAAGTAGAAAGGCGGTAAGAGCGCCGAAAAGGTACAGTCCTTTTCTTTGATTGAACTGACTTCTACCGTTAAGATACCTTCATTGTTTAAGAAGGGATGGATTAAGCGGCTAATTGAGCTCTTAACGTGTAAATCCACCGGACGGTGGACGTAGCAAGTGTTTCCGCCTTGGCTGGCCTGCACTTGCCTTCAACTCGGATGCAGGCTAGCATTCGTTGGGGTTATGCGCGACCGGCAAGTTGCCCCGCCACCTACCGAAGAGTACAGGAGGGTTCGGGGCTGCTACCGTGCTTTCTTGTAGTGTCTTCCATCTTCATTTCGGTAGCAGTGGCGCGAACTTTCCAAGGAGTTTTCTGGCTGATGGTAGCGTGGTGGTTGGCATTAGCGCCCGATGCCCGCGCGCAGGTGCTCCGGCAGCCCATTCCCGATAAGCTGGTGGTGCTCACCTTCGATGATGGCGTCGTGAGCCACGCCACGGTGGTGGCGCCACTGCTCAAGAAGTACGGCTTCGGCGGCACGTTCTTCGTGTGCGAGTTTCCGCCCGACTTCGCCGACAAAACCAAGTACATGAGCTGGCCGCAGATAGCGCAGCTGCACCAGGCGGGCTTCGAGGTGGCCAGCCACACGCTCACGCACCGGCACGTAAACAAGCTGACGGCCGCCCAATTCAAGGCCGAGCTAGACTCGATAGAAAAGCGCTGCGCCACCTACCGGATTCCCAAGCCCACCACCTTCGCGTACCCCGGCTACGACACGCACCTTACTTCGCTGCCGGTGCTGCAGGCCCAAGGCTACCAGTTTGCCCGCGCCGGGGGCCGCCGTGCCTACGACCCCGCCACCGACCATCCGTTCCTGATTCCGAGTTTCAGCACCGCCATTGCCGATAAGCTCGATATCAAGGCCGTAGTGCAGCAAGCCCGCAACGGCAAAATCGTGGTGCTCACGGTGCACGGTGTACCCGACAATGCCCACGAGTGGGTGACGACTCCGCCGGCACTGTTCGAGGAGTATCTGAAGTATCTGCACGACAACCACTACCAGGTTATTGCCCTGCGCGACTTAACTCGGTACGTGAACGTGCCGCGGGCGCTGCAAACCCTGCCGCCAAACTACGAGCACCTGAAATAACCATCAACCACCTTCCCCTTCCCGCCCATGAAAGCAACCCGTTCCCTAACCTTGCTAAGCGGCCTTGTGTTGCTTGGAATGAGTGCGCAGGCCCAGAAAACCCTTGCTACCGGCTCGCAGAAGCCCATGGCCGCCGCCGAATGGATAGACCAAGCAACCGGCCATAAAATTGTGCGCTTGAGTGACCTGTCGGGGGAGAATGAGAGCTTCTACTTTCACAATAACCCCTTCGTGAAGCAGTTGGGCAAGGAAGGCGACAAGATGGTGTACTACCACAAAAGCCCGCAAGGCAAGCAGCTGTACGTGGTGAACCTGAAGACCCGGCAGAGCGAGCCGCTAACCCGCGCCTTTGCTGCGGTGAGCGGGGAAATTCTGGCTCCCAAGCGGCGGGAGGTGTTTTACCAGACCGGCGACAGTGTGTACGCCACGCACGTTGATACCAAAAAGACCCGGCTGGTTTTCGTGTTCCCCGCCGATTTCAAAGCCTCCATCACCACGCTCAACGCCGACGAAACGCTGCTTGGCGGCGCTTGGTCGACGGACGAGGAAAAAGTTATCTTCAAGCAGTACCCGGCCAAGAGCGACTACTTCAACCGCATATACGAAGCCAAGCTGCCGCGTACGCTCTTCACCGTGAACGTGCAAAACGGCGCTATCACCAAGCTCTTCAGCGACAAAGCCTGGTTAAACCATGTGCAGTTTTCGCCCGCCGATCCGCAGTTGCTCATGTTTTGCCACGAAGGGCCCTGGCACAAAGTGGACCGCATCTGGACCATCGACACCAAGACCAAGGACGTGAAGCTGGTGCACAAGCGCACGATGGACATGGAAATTGCCGGCCACGAATTCTTCGCTCCCGACGGCAAAACCATCTGGTTCGACCAGCAACTCCCGCGCGGTGCCACCTTCTACGTAACCGGCACCGACCTCAAGTCGGGCCAGGAAAAGCAGTACCAATTAGAGCGCAACGAATGGTCGGTGCACTACACGGTTTCGCCCAACCAAAAGCTATTTGCCGGCGACGGGGGCAACGAAACCGCCGTGGCCAAGGCGCCCGATGGCAAGTGGATCTATTTGTTCCGGCCCGAGGGCAACAAGTTTAAGTCGGAGAAGCTGGTGAACATGAAGCAGCACGAGTACGCCCTGGAGCCAAACGTGCACTTTTCGCCCGACGAGAAGTGGATTATTTTCCGCGCCAACTTCGAGGGCAAAAGCCAGATCTATGCGGTGGAAATTGTTAAAGCCTCTTTGTAGATGTTGAGTCGGAGGGCTTTTTTAGCGGGGCTGGTGCTGGCCCCGTTTGCGCGGACCGCAGCGGGCTACTCGGCGGGTCGGCTGCTCGACTTGCCGAAGCACAGCTTGTCGAAATTCAGCAAGCACCTGAAGCCCGTGGGGCGGGCCCTGGAACTGCCCGATTGGTACGTGTGGTGCAACTCGCCGATTTACGGGCCCGATGGCAAGGTGCACGTATTCTTCTCGCGCTGGCCCAAGGTCAAAGGCATGGGCGGCTGGATCAACAGCTCGGAAATTGCGCACGCCGTGGCCGATTCGCCCACGGGCCCGTTTCAGTACCTGGAAACGGTGCTGGCGCCGCGCGGGCCGGGCTACTGGGATGCCACCACGTGCCACAACCCGAGCATTCAGTTTGTGGATGGCAAGTACTGCCTGTTTTTCATGGGCAACTCCAACGGCAAAACCGACACCAAGCGCATCGGCCTGGCCACGGCCGACTCGCTCAACGGCCCCTGGCAGCGCCCCGACCAACCCCTACTCGAAGCCGGCGAAACGGGCGCCTGGGATGACCATTGCACCACCAATCCGGCTTTCATCAAGCACCCCAACGGGCAGTATTGGCTGTACTACAAGTCGTGGAACACGCAGGACTACCTCACGGCCAAAGACCCCACCATCCGGGGCAACCGCAAGTACGGCTTGGCCGTGGCCGAGCAGCTAGAAGGTCCCTACGTGAAATACGCCGGCAACCCGGTCATCGACTTCTCGAAGCAAGGCAACAACAAGCAGTTCGAGGATGCCTTTGTGTGGCGCGAGCAGGACCGTTTCAAGATGCTGGCCCGCGACATGGGCGTCTACAACCACGAAGTAGGGCTGTATCTGGAATCCAAGGACGGCAAGGAGTGGACGTTTCCGAAAGTGGCTTTTTTGCCTTTGCGCGAGTACGGCGTGCAGGAGTCACCCGCCCCCGCCAACCTCAAGCGCTACGGCCGGCTCGAACGCCCACAGTTACTCATGCGCAACGGCAAGCCGGAGTACCTGTTCGGTGCCTCGCAAGGCGGCAAAAGCATGACGGCTTCCGCGTTTGTATTCAAGATTACTTAGAGCTGCTTACTAGGCCGCCTTGCTTGCTCTAGCGTCCGCGGAGGGCAACGAAGCCGAAGCATCTGGCGTGCTAAGTTGGCGTTGCCAACGCAGCTGTCCTGCCGAGCTTGCCGAAGCATTTTTACTGCTTCTTTGCACCGGCTCACAACAAGCAAGCGGCAGGGCACCGGCTGGCGCTGTGGGTCGGTTAGCGTCTGTCCTTCCGAGCTTTTTCGACTTTCGGACCTCAGCTTGGCACTGGGAAAAGCCGTTTACCGGCTCGTTTCAAGTAGCTCAACTGCTTGAAACGAGCCGGTAAACGGCTAACCTAGACGCGCCACCTAGCTGTTCATGCCGCCGTCGATGGTAAGGATGGAGCCGGTTACGAAACGGCCTTCCTCACTGGCAACCCAGGCGGTCAGGGAGGCTATATCCGCGCCTTGGCCAAACTCGGGAATTGCCATCTGGGCGCGGAGCCAGTCGGAATAAGGGCTATCGGCGGGGTTCATATCGGTGTCGATGGGGCCAGGCTGAATCAGGTTCACGGTGATGCGGCGCGCGCCTACGTCGCGGGCTAAGCCCTTGGTGAAGCCGAGCAGGGCGGCTTTGGTGGTGGCGTAGAGCGTGGCGTTGGCGGTGGGTACTCGCTCGGCCAGGTTGCTGCCGATAGTAATGATGCGGCCACCGGCCACCATATGCGGTAACGCCGCCTGGGCCGCCACGAAAGGCGCCTCCACGTGCACCGCTAGCAGCTGCCGAAACTCGGTGAGCGTATATTCCTCGAAAGGCTTATTGCTGGAAATACCGGCGTTGTTGACTAGAATATCAACCCGGCCAAAGGTAGCCGCCACCTGCTCGACAGCCGCCGTGACGGCCCCCGAATCGGCACTGTCGGCTTGCAGGGCCAGAACCCGGAGCCCTTGTTGCGTGAGTTCGGTGGCCAGGGCCTCCGCTTTGGCAGTGGAGCTAACGTAGGTGAAAGCAACGGCCGCCCCTTCTTGGGTTAGGCGCCGGACAATGGCCGCGCCAATGCCGCGGCTGCCACCCGTAACCAGGGCGACTTTGTTGGTGAATCGGGACATACTGGAATCAAAGAAGAGCCGCAACTGTGCATCGAGGCATTGATAATGGAAAAGCAGGGGAGGGCTAGACGGGGGCGACCCTACGCATAACACATAGCGGTTCGCAGGGGCACTGCCCAACCTGCCACCGCCGAAAATTTGTCAAGCTTGTTGTCGAGGTCACAAACTCGAGCCTGCGTCAGTAGTACTTACCGGCTTGCTGAAGCTGCCCGGGCTTGCAATGCTGCGGCCAGCAGGTGTGGCGCGCTGGTCCACTCTACATCCGGGTAGCGGTTGTTGTCGAGCGGGTCGTGCTGCACGCTGATCATGCTCAGATTATACTGCATCTGTTGCCACGCGGGGTAGAGTTCCAACTCGCCTTCCGGGTGTGCGGCCCGCGCATGCTGGATATGCGTCGCCAGTTCCGCCCGGCTGCCCATGCGGACCAGCGCAAACGGTTCCGTGGTTACTTGCTCGCCAACCGCCGCCAGTTCGCGGGCGCTAAGCTGAAAACTGGCGATGCGTAGAAGCCGCGGGGTGGTGGGGTCGAGGGCCGCCGCCGCTGTGTAAGCAGCCGTGTCGTCCATAGTGGTGAAGTCGATGCGCCAATCGGCATCTTCCCAATACCCGACGCTTTTCTTCTTGAAATCGAGCAGAGGGATATTATAAGTTAGAATCTCGCCGAAGGCTCCGTTGAGGATGGAGGTGGCGGCAATGGGCGCCTGGTCGAGGCGCTCTTTGAACTCGCGACGCAAATCGAAGTTGCGGTTTTCGCCGGCGGGCAGCTTGGTGAAATCGGTCGAGAAGTCGGAGGGGATGAAGCGGGGTACCCCGGCGGCCACGGCCGCATCAAGCAGCGCCGATTGGGCGTCTACCACCACGTCGTACAAACCCTGCAAGGCCGAAACCACGCAGGCTACGCCCGTGCAGGCTGCCGTGAGCTGCGCCACATCGTTCATGTCCACTAGCACAACTTCCACCCCGCGGGCCGTTAGCTCCTCTATTTTTCTGCCGTCGGAGCTAGGGCGCACCAAGGCCCGAACGGCCGCGCCGCGCATAAGCAGTGCCTTGCTAATTCGGCCGCCGAGTTCACCCGTCGCGCCGGCTACTAGAATAATAGGTTTCATTTGCTTTGTGGGTTTAGGAGCGTGAAAAGCGCTCTTCTTGGATGCCACAAAGGTTGTTGCTCTCGTTTCCGGGCCTGCGCTACTTCTTGCTTTCTTCTTTCAAATTCTTGCTTTTCTCGCCCCGCCTAGCTGCGTTGAAACTCGCGCGGGCTCTGGCCCACGCTGCGCTTGAAGGCCGCCGAAAAGTGGGCCGGCGAAGCAAAGCCCAACGCATCACTAATGGCGGCAATGGGAGCATCAGCGGCGCGCAGCAACTGCCGGGCCCGCCGGATTTTCCAGCTTATTACGTACTGATAGGGCGAGGCGCCCGTGGTTTGCTTGAAGCGGCGGGCAAAGTGAAACACGCTCAGATTCGCCAGCCCAGCCATGGTTTCCAGCGTTACGGGGGCATCGGCATGAGCCTCCAAGTACGCCTCAAGGCGCGCCAGCACCGAGCTAGGTAGTTGGGGGCCGGCAGCAACGCGCCGCTCGTAAGTGGCGTGGTGCTCAATCAGCTGGCCGCACAGCGCGTTGGTTAGCATCTCGACGTAGAGCTGCCCCAGCGTATGGTGCGCCCCCACGGCGCCTAGTAGCTGCCGCCCTAGTTCACTCAGTAGCGCATCCTCGAACTTGTACCGGTCGCGCAACCCGAAGTGGGTGAGGTCCATGCCCTGGCGGGCCAGGTTTTCCAGGTACTGATTGTCAAGGTACAAGTGAATCGTGTCGGTTGGCCCGCTGCAAACTATTGCGCCGTATTCGCCGCCGGGGTACAACCCGGCATCACCGGCCCGAAATACCGCTTCCTCCACGCGGCTACCCTGCTGCCGGCGCGAGGTCACGGGCGCAACTCCCTGGTGCAGCAGCAGCAGGTGTTGCTCGTGGTAGTGCGCAGGCAGCTCTATCGAGTCTAGCTGGTGCCGCTCCACCCGCAAACCCGGCCACGCCAGGTCCTTGCTGCTTACAAGTGCCGGGCGGGCATACATTTCGGAATCGTATTTCATCGGGGCAGTAGAAGGGCAGGCGAATCAACATTCAACCGGGGGCCGCCTTGAATGTTCAGCTCGTAAACTCGGCTCTGATACCGGGGAGGCAGGGCGCAAGAAGTTGAGTATTCCTATTCTTTATTGAATAATAAATTTCACTTGAAACAGCTAAGCCGGTACGGTACAGGAGAGTTTCGGAGCGCTGATAAAATAGCTTCGTGTTGACTAGAGTAGTCATTAGCAGCTCTTTGATTTTAAAACCTACCCATACTGCTCATGAAAAAAAACTACAAGCGGCAGCACGGCCGGTTCGCGGTGTGCTTGCCCCTGCTGCTCCTGGCCGGGCCCGGAGTAACCGCAGTACAAGCCCGCCCGTCAACCAAGATGGTAGTGGAATGGCAGATAACGGGCCGCGTGGTTTCCAAAACCAACGAAGGCTTGCCGGGCGTAACGGTGGTGCTCAAGGGCACGACGGTTGGTACTTCGACGGGCGCTGACGGCACCTTCACGCTGTCCGTACCCGAGAAAGCCGGCACGCTGGTATTGAGCTATATTGGCTTCCAAACCAAAGAGCAAAGCTTCACGGGGCCAGGACCCGTCACGGTAACACTGGGCGAAGACGTCAAGAACCTCGATGAGGTAGTGGTAGTGGGGTACGGCACGCAGAAGCGCGGCGACGTAACCGGGGCTATTGCTTCGTTTGATGCCGAGAAGCTGACTGAGCGCCCCGTAACCCGCGTCGATCAGGCGCTGGTGGGGCAGCTGGCGGGCGTGCAGGTCAAGCAAACAACGGGCGTGCCCGGCCGGGGCTTTTCGGTGCAGGTGCGGGGCTCGGGCTCCATTACCGCCAACAACGAACCCCTGTACGTTATCGACGGCTTCCCGCTGGAATCGGCGTCGCAGAACTCGTCGGGCCGCTTTGGCACGGGCAGTCCGCTCGACAACATCAACCCCAACGACATCGAGAACATCGAGGTGCTCAAAGATGCGGCGGCGGCGGCCATTTACGGTTCAAGAGCTGCCAACGGCGTGGTGCTCATCACCACCAAGCGCGGGAGGTCGGGCAAGCCCAAAATTAACTTCAACACCTACGCGGGCTTTGTGCAGGCGGTCCGCAAGCTGGATATGCTGAATTCCGAGGAGTGGGTTGACCGCTCCATCGAAATAATCAACGCCAACTGGGTTAATTCCGGGACGGGCCGCCGTGCCGACCAGACCACGGCCGAGCGCCAAGCCGTTTTGCGGGTAAATACCATCAACCCAAGCCTGATGATCGACGAGCGGTGGCTGCAACCGGACCATCCGGGCCTCGATTACGTGGACTGGCAGGACGAGGCGTTCCGCACCGGCTTCACGCAGGACGTGCAGCTTTCGGCCAGCGGGGCCAGCGACTTCGTGAACTACTACGTATCGGGCGACTACCAGAAGCAGGACGGCGTGGTGATTGGGCTGGGCTACAAGCGCTACTCGGCCCGCGCCAACGTGGAAGTGAAAGCCAGCGACAAGTTCAAGTTCGGCTTGAATCTGGCGCCGTCTTTTTCCGTCACCTCCGACCCCGGGGTGGAAGGCAAAGACAATTTGATGCAAAACATCATTTCCACCTCGCCCGTGGTGGAAAGCGCGGCCGGCCTGAACACCAACACCGGCAACTTCACCAACTACGCCTGGGGCTTCACGCGCAACAGCCCGATTCGGGTGCTGGAAAACGCCATCGGCGACACCCGCACATTGCGCACGCTGGGCACCATCTACGCCGAGTTTCAGCCCATTAAAGGCTTGGCTTTCCGCTCGACGGCCAACCTCGACAACACCGATGCCGAGTCCAAGGCTTACAGCCCGGCCTTCGTGAACGGCAGCCTGGGCAACCGGCAAGCTACCGGCTCCTTCAGCAATTTCCGCAAGCAAACCTTTGTGACCGAGAACACGCTGACGTATACGAAGACGCTCGGCGGCAAGCACGATCTGACGGGGCTGGCCGGCTATTCCTACAACTTCACCAAGCTGAACGCGCAGGCCTTATCGGCCTCCAACGGCTTCGTGAACAGCGCCGTCACGACGCTCAACGCCGCGACCACCATCAGCGGCACGGCCAACAACTTCACCACCGAAACCCAGAACGTCCTGATTTCCTACTTCGGGCGCTTGCAGTACGCCTTCGCCGGCAAGTACTTGGCGTCGGCCAGTATTCGGCGCGACGGCTCGTCGCGGTTCGGCGAAAACACCAAGTTCGGGGTGTTCCCGGCGGCTTCGGTGGGCTGGCGCATCTCGCAGGAGAACTTCATGCAAAACCTGACCCCAATCAGCGACCTGAAGCTGCGGGCCAGCGTGGGCTACTCCGGCAACAACGGCATCGGCGACTACAGCAGCATTGCCACGCTCGGCATCTACAACTACACCTACGGGGGCACGCAGTTCAACGGGCAGGCTCCCAACCGCGTCAACAACCCCAACCTGAAGTGGGAACGGTCGCGCACCTACGATGTGGGCTTTGATTTCGGGGTGCTGAAAAACCGCATTACGGGTTCGTTTGATTACTACACCAAAACCAGCAAAGACCTGCTGCTCAACATTCCGGTACTGGCGGGCGCGGGCTTTCCTACGCAGCTCACCAATATCGGCGAAGTGCTGAACCGGGGGCAGGAACTGGAACTAACCAGCCGCAACTTGGTGGGCGCCTTCCAGTGGACTACCTCCGTGAACGTGAGCCACAACACCAACAAGGTGGTGCGGCTGGGCGCCGAAAATGCTCCCATTCAGGTGCTTTCGGCCTTTGATATTCCCAACAACATCTTGCAGGTAGGCCAGCCGCTCTACAGCATCTACGTGGTGAAGCAGGATGGTATTCTCACTGATGCCGACCTCAATAATCCTGATGTAAGCCAGCGTGCGGCCCTCTACGGCCCGCAAACCGTGGGCGACCCGAAGTACGTGGACTACAACGGCGACGGGAAGATCGACGCCAACGACCGCCAGATTGTGGGGCACCCCAACGCCGACTATAGCTGGGGCGTCACCAACAGCTTCAAATACAGAGGTTTCGATTTGAGCTTCCTGGTGCAGGGCCAGAATGGGGGCTCGATCTACTCGCTGTTCGGCCGGGCCGTTGACCGCACCGGTACCGGCCAGCCCGACAACGTGCTGGGGCTCTACCGCGACCGGTGGCGCTCCCCCGACAACCCCGGCGCCGGTTTGCGGGGCAAAGCCTACTCCACCTTCGGCCGCATCAAAAACACCGACTGGCTGTACTCGTCGGACTACTACCGGATTCGCAACATCACGGTGGGCTACGACCTCGGGCTGCTCATCAAGAAGAGCGTGGCGCAGGGGGCCCGCCTCTACGTAACGGCCGAGAATTTCTTTGGGCGCGACAAGTACACCGGGGGCCTCAACCCCGAAGCCGTAAACACCGCCGGCGGCGACGACAGCTTCCCAGTAGGCGTGGACTATGGCGGGCTGCCCTTAACCAAGTCGCTGATTGTAGGGCTGAACCTCACCTTTTAAGCTTCGCCTTTACCTTCCCGTATCCAATGAAAAAGACGATATATCTGCTAGCGGCAACTGCCTGGCTTGCGCTAAGCGGCTGCGAGAAAGAGCTAGACCAAAATCCGCTTTCCAGCGGCTCGACCCCTACTTTCTACCGCAGCCAAGCTGATTTCGACCAGGCGCTGGCCGCGGCGTATCAGCCGCTCACCGGTTACGCCAGCCGGGCCCTGAACCTGTCGGAAACCCGCTCCGACAACATCTACGGCGTCGATGACTTGGGCGTGCGTGATTGGGCGCCGGTCAACAACTTCTCGACGGCCCTGGCCAACAACCCCTACGTTTCGGAGGCGTGGAGCACCAATTACCGGGGCATTTTCCGGGCTAATACAGTGCTGGACCAACTAGCCCTAAACGGTAGTGTGGTGAGCGACGCCGCCCGCCCGCGCCTCGAGGGCGAGGCCAAGTTTCTGCGCGCCTTCTACTATTTCGACTTGGTCCGCTACTTCGGCAAGGTGCCTGTCTACGAAGCCGCTTTGCTGCCCGATGCCGTAGCCAAAATCCCGCGTAGCCCCGTGGAAGACGTGTACAAGCTGATTATTGCCGACCTGCAAGCGGCCATCAGCTCACTGCCCGCCACCTACGACAACGCCGTAGCAGCCGAGAAACCCAATGTGGGCCGGGCCACGGGCAACGCCGCCAAAAGCTTGCTGGCACTAGTGTACCTAACCCGTTCGGGCCCGACTTACGGCATCGAGGGGCCGGGTTTGAACACCAACGAGTACAGCCTAGCTTTGCCGCTGCTCAACGACGTGCTCAACAGCGGCAAATACTCGTTTCTGGCTTCCTACCCCGACATTTTCTCGTACACCAACGAAAACAACCGGGAGGTAATCTTCGATATTCAGTTTCAGGGCGGCGGCACCGGCCTGGGCAGCGACTTTCCGGGTTTGCTGGTGCCCGATGCGTACTTCACATTCCTAAGAATACCCTACGCCTCGGGCGGGCTTGAAATCCGGCCCATTTCCAATGAGCTGCTGAACTCGTATCCGGCCGGCGACGTGCGCAAGACCTTCAACTTTGCGGAGGGCTACCTGAGTACCACCGGCTTCCGCGAAACGCGCTGGTTAATGAAGAAATACCTCAATGAAAACCTGCGGGGCCCCGGCCGCCTCGACTGGCCCATCAACTGGATAGTGCTCCGCTACACCGACGTGCTCATGATGAAGGCCGAGTGCATTCTGCACGGCGTGGGCGGCACCCAGGCCGACGTGGACGCTATTGTAAACCAAGTGCGGGCCCGCGCCGGCGTCACGGCCCGGCTTACCAACGTGACGCTGCCCCAGCTCATGGAGGAACGGCGCCGCGAACTGGCCGGGGAAGGCTCCCGCTGGCACGACCTGGTGCGAGAAGGTTTGGTGCTGACGAAGATGAACGCCTGGATTCCGGTGGAAGACACCCGCAAGCGCATGAGTCTGATGACCGCCGACCAGATTATCTACCCAGTGCCGCAGTCGGAGCTAAGCGCCGCGCCTGGCCTCTATGAGCAGAATAGGGGCTACTAAAAACAACAAGTGAAGTGAGGAAAGCGTCATGCTG
Source organism: uncultured Hymenobacter sp. (assembly GCF_964242765.1). Taxonomy (NCBI): domain Bacteria; kingdom Pseudomonadati; phylum Bacteroidota; class Cytophagia; order Cytophagales; family Hymenobacteraceae; genus Hymenobacter; species uncultured Hymenobacter sp. Next base: position 60,083 of record NZ_CAXTBM010000025.1, on the reverse strand, counting down.
TGGTTCTGCCCGGCATGACGCTTTTTTGTTTTCGGCTAGTGTATTTCGGGTGGAGCGGTTCGTTGGCCCTGCTGGTAGTTGATGCTCTAAAGCACTGATTGATTGGCTAATGCCACTTAGCAGTGCCGCTAGGTAAGGTAGCGCCTTCTCGACCGTTGGCGCCACCACTTGTCGTTGGCCAGGCCAAGCAGAGAGCAGCCTATAGGGTGGGCTTGCTACAAGATTTAACGAGGAAAATTAACTGCTACTCTGTGGTAGTAAGCGGTACGGTACAGGAGAGTTGCAGGTGAGTAAGTGAATACTTTTAAAGTAAACCAGCGCTGTACTCTGGTCTGCCTATTAAAACTTTCCCACCTATTGCTCATGAAGAAAAACTACACATGGCGGCGCGGCCAACTGGTGGTCTGCCTGCCTCTGCTGCTACTGGCTAGCGCGGGAGTTACTACCGTTCAGGCCCGTGCTACATCCAATAAAGTAGCGGAATGGCAGCTAACCGGTCGGGTTGTCTCCCAAAACAACGAAGGGCTGCCCGGCGTGACCGTGGTAGTGAAGGGTACCACGATTGGCACTACCACGGGCTCCGACGGTAGCTTCACGCTGTCGGTGCCCGAAACGACGGGTACTTTGGTTTTCAGCTTTATCGGCTTCCAGACCCAGGAACGGCGGTTTGTGGGGCCGGAAAAGGTGAGTATCAAGCTCGCCGAAGACACCAAGAGCCTCGATGAGGTAGTGGTAGTGGGGTACGGCACGCAGAAGAAAGCCGATGTAACCGGGGCCGTCGCCACCTTCGATGCCAGCCGGCTGGAAGAGCGCCCCATTGCCCGCGTCGATCAGGCGCTGGTGGGGCAGTTGGCGGGGGTGCAAGTAAAGCAAAACACCGGCGTGCCGGGCCGCGCCTTTAGCGTGCAGGTTCGGGGGGCGGGCTCCATTACGGCCGGCAACGAGCCGCTATATGTTATTGATGGTTTCCCGCTCGACAATGTGTCGCAGAACGGGGGCGGGCGCTTTGCCAACGGTAGCCCCCTCGACAACATCAACCCCAACGACATCGAGAATATTACGGTGCTGAAAGACGCTGCCGCCGCGGCCATCTACGGCTCGCGGGCGGCCAACGGGGTGGTGCTCATTACCACCAAGAAAGGCCGCTCGGGTAAGCCGCAAATCACGCTCAATACCTACGCCGGGATTTCGCAGGCCGCCAAAAAGCTAGATTTATTGAGCAGCGAAGAATGGGTGGAACGGGCCACTGAGGTTATCAATACCAACTGGGTACGTTCGTCGCCGGCCGCGGGCCCGGCCCGCACGGCCAGCCAGACCACGGCGGAGCGTATGCGCATTCTGGGCGTAACCAGCATCCAACCCACCCAAATGATTGATGAGCGGTGGTTGGAGCCAGGTCACCCCGGCCTCCAGTACATTGACTGGCAAGACGAAGCCTTCCGCACCGGCGTTACGCAGAGCTACCAGGTAGCTGCCAGCGGGGCCAATGAAAACGTGAACTACTACGTTTCCGGCAACTATACCAGCCAGCAAGGCATGGTAGTAGGGCTGGGCTATAAGCGCTATTCGGCGCGGGCCAACGTGGAAATCAAGGCCAACAACCGGCTGAAGTTTGGCTTGAATATGACGCCCACGTACTCGGTGACCGATGACCCCGGCGTGGAAGGCAAAGACAACCGCCTGCACCAGCTCGTATCGATGGCGCCGGTGGTGGAAGACACCGCCGGTGTGGCCAGCGGCTACGGCAAAAACGATGCGTACCGCTGGGGCACTTCATCGGCCAGCCCGGTGTCGGTAATGGAAAACGCCATTGCCAAAACCAACGCTTTCCGGACCCTGAGCACGATTTTCGCCGAGTACGAGCCCGTATCTGGCCTGCGGCTGCGCTCCTCGCTCAACTTCGACAACAACGACGTAACCGCCAAGTCGTACCAGCCGCCGGGGCGCACCCTTGCCAATTCGCAGGCTTCAGGCTCGTACAGCAGCTACCGCCGCCAAACCCTGGTCAACGAAAACACCGCGACCTACAGCAAAGTAGTTGGTGACAAGCACGATATAACCGGCTTGGTGGGGTATGCCTACAACGTCTCGAAGCTGGACAACGTGCGCCTGGCGGCCACGGGCGGCTTCATCAACAACACCGTCACAACGCTCAACGCGGCCACCAACATCACGGGCACGGGCAGCAACAACACCACCGAAAGCCAGAACATCCTGATTTCTTATTTCGGCCGCTTGCAGTACGCCTACGAAGGTAAATACCTGCTCTCGACCAGCATCCGGCGCGACGGCTCGTCGCGGTTTGGCAAAGAGCGGCAGTTCGGTATTTTCCCGGCGGCTTCGCTGGGCTGGCGCATCTCGCAAGAGAATTTCATGCAGGATGTAACAGAGTTAAGCGAACTGAAGCTGCGCAGCAGCATTGGCTTGTCGGGCAACAACAGCATCGGCGACTACAACAGCATTGCCACGCTGGGCTTCAACAACTACACGTTCGGCGGCGCGGCCGGCGTTTTGGCTACGGGCCAGGCCCCGAACCGGGTGTTCAACCCCGAACTTGGGTGGGAGAAAAACCGGACCATTGATTTTGGAGTGGACCTCGGCTTGCTCAAGAACCGCATCTACGCCTCGTTCGACTACTACACCAAAACCAGCAAAGACCTGCTGCTGAACGTGCCCATCCCGACGGCTTCGGGCTTCGCCACCAACTTGGTGAACATCGGGGAAGTGGTTAACAAAGGTTGGGAGGTGGAACTCAATACCACCAACCTCAACAATGCCCTCAGCTGGACCACTTCCATCAACTTCAGCCACAACGCCAACAAAGTAACCAAGTTAGGCGAGGGCCAGACCAGGATTGAAGTGCCTTCCGTCACCAACGAGCCCAACAATGTTATTGAGATTGGCCAGCCGCTGTACGCCATTTTTGTGGTGCGGCAGAACGGCATTCTGAGCCAGTCGGATATCGATGGGGGAGCCCCGCGCTACGGCAACCAAACCGCCGGCGACCCCCGCTACGAAGATGCCAACGGCGACGGCAAGATTGACACCAACGACCGGGTGATAGTAGGCCAGCCCAGCCCCAAATACACCTGGGGCATCACCAACACCTTCAAATACAGAGGCTTCGACCTGAGCTTCCTGATTCAGGGCCAGAATGGCGGCTACATCTACTCGCTGCTCGGCCGCGCCATCGACCGGACCAGCGTGGGCTTCCAGGAAAATGCTTTGGGCCACTCGCGTGACCGGTGGCGTTCCGAAGAAGATCCAGGGGCCGGCATCAAAGGTAAAGCTGCCACCAACTTCGGCTTCTTGAAAAACACCGATTGGCTGTACTCGTCGAACTACTACCGAATCCGCAACATCACGGTGGGCTACGACTTAGGCCGCATCATCAACAAACAGGTGGCGCAGGGGGCCCGCGTGTACGTGACGGCCGAAAACTTCTTCGGCCACGACAACTACTACGGCGGCTACAACCCCGATGCCGTGAACACCGACAACGGCGGCGGCTTCACCTCGGGCGTCGACTACGGGGGGCTGCCCTTGGCTAAGTCGCTGATTTTGGGTCTGAACCTTACTTTCTAACGAAGGCAAAACCTAAAGGCCAGAGGGTGCGGCCCGTGTTCGTCGTTGGCCTGCCATCCGTCGGTTTTCCACTTCTCCCTCCTTGCTTCTCCTCGATATTTCCATGAAAAAGATATGTTTCCTGCTGCTCTCCGCCTGCCTACTCACGCTGGGCAGCTGTGAAGAAGATTTGAACCTCACACCGATTTCCAACGGTTCGGTGCCGGACTTCTACAAAACGGCCGCCGACTTCGAGCAGGCCCTCAATGCCACCTACAGCCAGCTACGGGGCTACCCCGACCGCATTCTGATTATGTCGGAGCTTCGGTCCGACAACATCTACGGCGTGAGCAGCCAAGGCGTGCGCGACTGGGACGCCATCAACAACTTCAACCCCACGCTGGCGGGCAACCCGTATCTGGCCGACACCTGGGCCTCGGATTTCGGGGCTATTTTCCGGGCCAACACGTTCCTCGATCAGCTAGCCGCCAACGGAGCCGCGGTGGGCGGCGAGGTTTTGCGCCGGCGCTACGAGGCGGAGGCGCGTTTTTTGCGCGCTTTCCACTACTTCGATTTGGTGCGCATGTTCGGCAAAGTACCCGTCGTCGATAAGGCATTGATTCCGCAGGAGATATCGAAAATTCCGCGGGCTTCGGTGGCCGAAGTGTACGACTTGATTATCAGTGACCTGGAGTTCGCCAAAGACAATTTGGCGCCCAGCTACACGGGCACCAACGTGGGCCGGGCTACCACTGGCGCCGCCAAGGGCCTGCTGGCGCTGGTGTATCTCACTCGCTCCGGCCCGACCTACAATATCGAGGGGCCCGGCCTAGGGCTGAACGAGTACGACAAGGCGTCGGCGCTGCTCGATGAGGTTATCAACCGCACCAATACGGCCGCGTATTCGCTGGTACCCAGCTACCCCAACGTCTTCTCTTATACCAACGAAAACAACTCGGAAGTGCTGTTTGATGTGCAGTACATCGTGGGCAACGGCGCTACCCACCCCGGCGTGATGGTAGCGCAAAACTTCTTTACTTTCTTGGGCATTCCGTTCGACTCCCGCGGCATCGAGAACAAGCCTGTTTCCACGGACCTGATCAACTCCTACGCTGCCACCGATGCCCGCAAAACGTTCAGCATTCAGCAAGGCTACACCCAAGCCGGCGTGGTGGAAAACCGGCCGGTACTCAAGAAGTACGTTAGCGCCGCGGGCCGCAGCACCGGGGGCACCGACTGGCCCATCAACTTCATTGTGATGCGCTACGCCGACATTCTGCTCATGAAAGCCGAGTGTATTCTGCGCGGCAACGTGGGCGGCACGCAGGCCAATGCCGTGGCGCTGGTCAACCAGGTGCGTACCCGCGCCGGACAGCCTGCTGTCACTAGCATTACGCTGCCCCAGCTCATGGAGGAGCGCCGCCGCGAATTTGTGGGCGAAGGCCTCCGCTGGCACGATTTGGTGCGCTCGGGCCTGGTGCTGGACGTGATGAACGCCTGGATTCCCAAGGAAGATGTTGCCCAAAAAATCACCCGCAACATAACCGCAAACAGCATTATCTACGCGGTGCCACAGTACGAGCTGTCGTCGGTGCCCGGCTTGTACGAGCAAAATCCTGGCTACTAGAAGCTAGCGAAGCAGCGGGTTGTGTTGGGCCTGCTTTTCTTATCGAAGTGAAGCAGGCCACTCAAATAGGCTTTATTGGTGTAAAGGAATTGAGCCTGAATACCAAGCAAATAACGTAAGCTCGGTTTTCCCAGGCGCATTGCCGGGGAGAATCGGGCTTGCAGGTTAATTATGTGTACTTGAATGGTAATGCAATGCCGGTGAAAAGCAGCTTTGTTGAACGTCTTCCCCGCCCGCGGCAACTCTGCTGCCTACTGGCTTGTGCGCTGCTGGGGATTGGGGCGTTGACCGGGCATCTCGCCGTGGCGCAGTCCGAGACGCCCGCCACGCCTGCGCTGCCGCTTTGGCACAACCAACCACGCACGCTCCGCTACCAGCCCGACGGCGCCGATTTCGTCGTCCGGAACGGCACCAAACGGTTTACGCGGGCCCTCTACGGCACCAATACCGCGTTTCGGGTGGAGGCCGGTGACTTGCCGGAGTTTGCGCTGTATTTGCCGGGCATGGGCGGCAACCTGAAATTCGGTTTGCTGAGCGCCGACGGGCGCAGCAAGTGGCTCATCACCGCCGACAACGTGGTGGCCCGCTACCGGCCCGGTGCCATGCTTTATGAGATTTCCGACCCGTTGCTGGGCACTGGCAAGTTGCAGCTCGAAGTGCAGGCTATGGCCGATGCCGAAGGCCTGCTCGTTCGGGCGCAATTCGACGATGTGCCTGCCGGGCAGGTGCAGTTGCTATGGGCGTTTGGCGGCGTCACGGGCAAGAAGTTCAGCCGCGACGGCGACATCGGGGCCGACCCGGAATCGAGTTTTTACTTAAAGCCGGAGTACTGCCAAAACAACGCGTTTAAATTGCAGCGCAACATGTTCACGCTAACCTACGGCGAGGCAGTGGGTGGCACCGAAACCGAGCGGTACGAAATCCAGCACAAGCCCACCTCGTCGGGGAAACCCGTTGCGCCTGCGCCCCGCAAAACGCTGGTGGGCGTAGTACCCCCCGGCGCCGCGCTGCACGTTGCCGACGCCACGCAGCAAGAGTCGCCGACGCAGTTTGCCGCTTCCACGGCTTCCGGTGCCCCGGCACTGGCGGGCACCTTGAAGGTGAAGGCCGGCGAAGCCCTGTATTTTGCGGTACAGGTTCCGCAGAAAGCGGCGGCGCTGCAGTATGCAGATTTGCCGAAAGCCCTAGAACAGGCGGAGGCTGCCCGGCAGAAGCTGGCGGGCCGCATCAAGGTGAGCACCCCCGACCCGTACATCAACACCGTGGGTGGGGCGCTCAGCATTGCGGCCGACGCCATTTGGCAGGACCCTAGCTACCTGCACGGCGCCATTGCCTGGCGGATGCCGCTCAACGGCTGGCGCGGCGCCTACACCGCCGACCCGCTCGGCTGGCACGACCGGGCCCAAACGCACTTGCGGGCCTACGCTAAGTCGCAGCTCACCAGCCCGGAAACGGCCCCGGTGGTGATGGATACGGCCTTGAATCTGGCCCGCCACCAAGAGAAGCTGGGTACGGCCGTGTTCAGCAGCGGCTACATCAGCCGCAACCCCGGCGGCGACTTCCGGCCCCACCACTACGACATGAACTTGGTGTTTATCGACGAACTGCTGCGCCACTTCAACTGGACCGGTGATCTGGCGTTTGCCAAGGAAATGTGGCCGGTGCTACAGCGCCATCTGGCCTGGGAAAAGCGCAACTTCGACAAAGACAACGACGGCCTCTACGACGCCTACGCTGCCATTTGGGCCTCCGATGCCCTGCAATACAGCGGCGGCGCCGTCACGCATTCGTCGGCCTATAACTACCTGGCCAACCTACTGACGGCGCAACTCGCGCAGCGCATCGGCGAAAACCCGGCGCCGTATCGGCAGGAGGCTACCCGCATCAAGCAGGCGCTTGATAGTCACCTCTGGATGCCCGCCAAAGGCTGGTACGCCGAATACCAAGATGCGCTGGGCCTCAAGCAGCTGCACCCCGCCGCCGGCCTCTGGACCATCTACCACGCCCTCGATTCGCAGGTGCCGGATGCTTTCCAGGCCTACCAGGCGCTGCGCTACGTGGACGCTGAAATCCCGCACATTCCGGTCCGGGCGGCGGGCCTGCCGGATGAGGGTTACTACCTGCTCTCGACCACCAACTGGCAGCCCTACGACTGGTCGATTAATAATGTGGCCATGGCGGAAGTGCTGCATACCACGCTGGCCAATTGGCAGGCTGGCCGCACCGAAGAGGCCTTCAAGCTTTGGAAAAGTGCTTTGCTGGAAAGTATGTACCTGGGTTCGAGCCCCGGTAATTTTCAGCAGGTATCGTTTTATGATGCCCACCGCGGCGAACTGTACCGCGACTTTGCCGACCCGGTAGGTATGGCTTCCCGCTCGTTGGTGGAAGGCTTGTTCGGCATCTTGCCCAATGCCCTGGAAGGTGTGCTGACTGTTCGGCCCGGTTTGCCCGCGGCCTGGAATGAAGCGGCGTTATCCGTACCAGACGTAAAGTTTGATTTCCGCCGCCAAGGTCAGCAGGACGTGTACACGATTACGCCAACCTTTGCCAAGCCCCTGAAGCTGCGCCTGCAAGTGCAGGCCCGCACCGCAACGGTAGGGGCGGTGACGGTGAACGGCCAGCCAGCGCAATGGAAAAACGTGGCGGAAGCCGTGGGCCAACCCGTCATTGAAATTAACAGCGAGTTAGCGGCAGAATACGTGGTGCAGATTCAGTGGAAAGGAGAGGCGCCTGATGCCGTGGCACTGGCTCCCACGTATGCCTCCAACTCCGCATTAGTGGTCCGTTTCCCGCACGCTACGGTGGCCAAAATATTCGACCCACAGCAGGTGCTGGCTGATGCCAAACCCAGCCAGTCGGCGCTGACGGCGCAGGTGGCGGGCGCTAGGGGAAGCCGTACGGCGTTTGTGCAGCTCCAACAGGGCGGCCTGACGTGGTGGGTTCCCTTGCCCATTGAAGTGCGCGAGGCTCTAACGGTTGAGTTGGCAAAGGAATCGGTGGGCGGGCTGCGTTTTCGGTTGCAGAATCACACGGCTACCCCCGTCTCAGCTAAGGTGACGATGGGCGCCCGCAAAAACGCCTTGGTAATCACCGTGGAAGTGCCCGCTAATGCCCTCTCCGAGGAAGTGCAGGTGCCAGCTGCTAGCACGCTCATGGGCAGCAATACCGTACAAGTGGAGTGGGGGAAAGGCCAGCAACTCAAAACAACCCTAATGAATTGGGGCAGCGGCGCCGCCAACAACAAGGCTCGCTATGAAACCGTGAATCTGGCTTCCTATTTCAACGATAAGGTGACGCAGATTTTCCAGAACAAGTACCTCTCGCCCCGGCCAGCCGGCCCCACACTTCAACTTCCCACGCAGGGCATCGGCAACTGGTGCTATCCACTCACGCAAGCCAATATCGACGACGCGGGTTTGCGCCAGCTGGCAGGCGCCGGCAACGAAATCAAACTGCCCTGGGGTGTGCCGCTGCGCACACCGGGCACGGCCGGGGAAAAGAACATTCTGTTTGTGTCGCAGTGGGACAATTATGCCGAGCAAGCTACCGTGCCACTTCGCGGTAAGGCTTCGCATGCTTACCTACTCATGGCGGGCTCGACCAATCCTATGCAAAGCCAAATCATCAACGGCGAAGTAGTGGTAACCTACACCGACAAGTCCACCGAAACCCTGCCCCTGCGCAACCCCGACAATTGGGCTCCGATTGAGCAAGACTATTTGCAGGATGATTTCGCCTTCACCACGGGTGCCCCCAAACCCTACCGCGTCCACCTCAAAACCGGCCTCATCACCCGCGACTTCAAGCAGTACACCAGCATCAAAGGCTTCAGCACCCGCGCTATTGATGGCGGTGCCGCCAACATCCTCGACCTGCCGCTCAACCCCAATAAGAAGCTCAAGAGCCTTACCCTTAAAGCGCTTTCCAACGATGTAGTGATTGGGCTAATGAGTGTAACGCTGGTTCGCGAATAGTCTTTGAAACATTGAAGTAAGCTGTGCTAAAGTCAGAATTTGATTCAGGTAAGGAATGATTGACGAACGAATGAACGACACCACCAGCCCATCATGCTGCGCTGGTCGAAGCATCTTGCTAGGGTGGTTAACTCCAACGCTTGCGCAATGATTCGAGCGAGATGCTTCGACCAGCGCAGCATGATGGTCGGCAGAAGCAACGAGGTTCAATCACTCCTAGCCCCTCCTCATTTGAGGGAAACTAGCTTCTAATCGTAGCCTAAATCCAGACGCAAAAGTCTACACTTCAATTTGCGCAGTAAGAGAATCTAATGCCTGCCATTGAAACTTCCATCTATGCCACCTCTCCCCAAACTGCTTTCAGGCCTCTTGTTACTTAGCTCCATGCAGCCCCTGATGGCGCAGAAAACGCCCATCGACCGGAAAGCATTAGTGGAGCGCCACACGGTAGTACTTACCACTACAGATACGTTGTCGTCGTTGTCGGTGGGGAACGGCAAGTTTGCTTTCACGGCAGATGTGACGGGCTTGCAGACGTTTCCGCAGTATTATGAAAAGGGGGTGCCGCTCGGTACACAGTCGGAGTGGGGCTGGCACAGCTTCCCGAACAAAGAAGGCTACAAGTTCGACGCCACCTTGCGCGAGTATGAGTTGAACGGCCGCAAGGTCAGCTACTCGGTGCAACGCAAGGAGCCCGGCAACAAGGAGGCCGTGGATTTTCTGCGGGTTAATCCGCACCGGTTGCAGTTGGGTAACCTCGGCTTCGTGGTGTTGAAAAAGAATGGCCAACCTGCCACCATCAAAGACATTCGCAACATCCGGCAAACGCTGAACCCTTGGACGGGTGAAATCAAAAGCCACTTTACGGTCGAGAATGTGCCGGTGGACGTCTTGACGGTGGGGCATCAGCAGCAGGACGCCGTAGCGGTGCGGGTGGCGTCGGAGCTGCTGAAAACCGGGCAATTAAAAGTAGCCCTGCGGTTCCCATACCCGACGGCGGGCTGGGCCGATATGGGTACCGACTACTCGCACAACGACCAGCACAAAACGGCCATAACCGAGCAGAAGAAAGGCAGCGCCCTGATTTCGCACCAGCTCGATACCACCCGGTATGTGGCCGCCTTGAGTTGGCCGCAAAACGCCACGCTGGCGGCCGGCCAGTTGCATGAGTTCGTGCTGACACCCAGCAAAACCGACAAGGTGCTGGAAGTGTCTTGCCGCTTTTCGGCCCGTCCGCGTGCTACGGCGGTGCCAACCTTCGCGGCCACGCTCCAAAATAGCCAGCAGCAATGGCCCGTATTCTGGAAAAGCGGCGGGGCCGTTGATTTCAGCGGCAGCACCGACCCGCGGGCCAAGGAACTGGAGCGGCGTATCGTGTTGTCGCAGTACCTGACCAAGCTGCAAGGCGCCGGCTCGCAGCCACCGCAAGAAACGGGCTTGGTGCTGAACAGCTGGTACGGCCGGCCACACCTGGAAATGCATTGGTGGCACTCAGCGCATTTCGCGCTCTGGGGCCGCCCCGACTTGCTGGAACAAAGCCTGGTCTGGTACGCCCGCCCCGACGTGCAGAGCGTTGCCCGCGGCATTGCCCAGCGCCAGGGCTACGACGGAGTACGGTGGCAGAAAATGACTGACCCTTGGGGCCAGGAAGGCCCCTCGTCGGTGGGCGCGTTTCTGATTTGGCAGCAGCCGCACTTCATCTACTTCGCCGAAGAAAGCTACCGTGCCCACCCCAATCCGGCTACGCTGAAGCTATACCAGGACCGGGTAGCGGCCACGGCTGATTTCATGGCCTCCTTCCCGTTTTATGAGAAAGACAAAGACCGGTACATCCTCGGCAAAGGCGTTATTCCGGCGCAAGAACGTTTCAAGGCCGAGGAAACCTTCAACCCCACCTTCGAGCTGGTTTACTGGAATTGGGCCTTGAACACCGCGCAGCAATGGCGCATCCGGCAGGGCCAGCCGCGCAATCCGAAGTGGGACGCCGTGCTGCAAAAGCTCTCGAAGCTGCCGCAGGCCGGCGGCGTGTACCTGGCCACCGAAAGCGCCCCCGATTCCTACACCAACCCCGAATTCAAAACCGACCATCCGTCGGTGCTGGGCGCGCTGGGTATGATGCCCGCCACCGGCCAGGTCGACGCCGCCACCATGCGCCGCACCTTCGACCTAGTCTGGAAAGACTGGAGCTGGGACAAAACCTGGGGTTGGGATTTCCCCATGACCGCCATGACGGCCACCCGCCTCGGCATGCCCGACAAAGCCGTGGATGCCCTACTGATGAAGGTGCAAACCAATACCTACCTGCCCAACGGCCACAATTACCAGGAAGGCCGCTTGCCCATTTACCTGCCTGGTAATGGCGGCCTGCTCTCCGCCGTGGCCCTCATGTGCGCCGGCTATGATGGCTGCAAAGAAGAAAACCCCGGCATCCCCAAAACTGGTTGGAAAGTGAAATGGGAAGGCCTAAGCAAAATGCCCTAATGACTGCCACAAGCATCAAAAGCACTTTGTATTTTCCTTAAGTTTTGCCAAACCAGTGGCCCGCTTAACGCAGCAAGAGGAGAGCACTCAACAACAGTTGTTGAGTGCTCTCCTCTTGCTGCGTTAAGCGGGCCACTGGCGAGAAAGTTTAGTTTTATCTTCCCTAGAGGCCAAAATTTGGTGCTTAATATCTCGTGATTATACCATAAATTGCTATAAATATCAGATTTGTGGAGTTTGTAATACTATAGAAATAACAGGCTAGTTGATGGGAATTGCAGGTAGTGTAATTGAAAATTTATATGTTTTAAATTTATCTTGTTTAAAATTATCCTTTAAAAAGTTAAATAAACTTACTGTCTGTTTGGTGTTGTCGTAATCAACTTGAAGAACCTGTTATGAAAAATAATTTATCCCCTTTTGCTGTCCTGTTGCCAATTGTTCTGGCTAGTGGGCCGGTCACTACTGCCGTTGCGCAATCCACACCGGCAACGGTGCTGTACGTGAATGACAGTGCCACCAGTGGCGATATTTTCACTACCGCGGCCGGCAGCGACGCCACCGGCGACGGCTCGGCCGCGGCCCCTTTTGCTACCGTAACCCAAGCGCTGGCGCAGGCTGATCTTACCACCCAAACCATCTTCATCGACGCCGGTACCTACACCGAGCGAGTGGTGCTCAACAAACCCGTGAGCTTACAAGGCGCCGGTACCGCTACGGTCCGGCCCGCCAGCGCCACCATTTTTGACGGGGGGCTGTTGCCGGCGGCCACCCAAACCAGCGAGGCCGGCTTGCTGATAACCGTGAGCGGAGGCAGCAGCAGCCAGCCACTGACTATTGCTGACTTAACGTTGCAGAAGTACGATTTTGGCATTCAGGCTGAAGGAGGCAATGTTAGCCAAGCCAACTTTCTGCTGGAGGATGTGGAAACGCTGTACAACCGTCGGCAGGGTATTCTCTGGCGCAGCCTTGGGGGTGTCCAAAACCTAACTTTTCGCCGGGTGCACGCCGCGTATACCGCCGAAAGCGGCAACACCACCGCTAACGGCGCCGGCCGGGGTTTGTTTCTGGTGAACGGTCACAAGGCAAATATCCTGATTGAAGATGGCGTGTTTGAAATGAATCGCCGGGGTGGGGTAGATATCAACGATGGCAGCGTGAGTGGCCTGACGGTGCGCAACAACCTGTTTGCGCAAAACGCGGGCGGGGCATTGGTCGTGTTGGGGGCTGCTGGGTCTCGCAATGGCAGCGGCAGCTTCACGAGCATCGCAGCCCTGCTGGAAGGCAACGTGATTCGCAACAATGCTTCCAATGGCATGGAGTTTAAGGCCTGCACTGGCACCGGCCGCCGCAGCGGCGCCGGTAGCTTTGTGGTGCGCAACAACTTCATTGCCCGTACCATAGGCGCGCCCACCACCTTGAGTGAAGACAACGCCGGTTTGGCTTTCGTTGACCGGGACCGGGACGTAATTGCCGTAGGGGGCGGCGTCAACGGCGACTTAACCACCGGCGGGGCCTTCATCGAGGGAAATACCATTCGGGGCTATCTGGCCGATGCCACTAGTGCGAGCTTCAATATCAATGGGTTCGGACTGGTACTGGAGGGCGCGCAGAACAAGGTGTTTGGCAACGTAGTGGCCCAATGCCAGCGGGGCGTGCAAGTGCAGGACCGCCCGGCAAACAGCACCGGCAATACGCCCTTCTTCGATAGCAGCCGCAATGGGCTGGTGGTATCCTCCGGCGATAGTATCCGCGGCAACCGCCTCGACAGCTGCGCCACGGCCATCCGGGCAGTGAACCTAACCAACCCGATTAATGCTTCGCTGAACTGGCTTGGCGCCAGCTCCGCCGCCTCTGTGCGCGGTGCGGCCGGCACAGGCGGCCTCGTCGTGACACTGGATGGCCCGGCTAGCAGCTTCGCCGAACGCTCGGCGTTTGCTTCTACAGGCCTGATCGACTATTCGCCGTTTCTTCACAGCAACACCGATGCAGCGCCAGCCGTTGGCTTTCAGCCGGCGCTCAACTACTTGCACGCAGACCAGTTCAGCCCCCAGTCAACTGCCGAAACCCCACTGGCCGAGGGCTTGGCGCTGGTAACGGAAAGCGGTACGCTGAGTTTGAGTGCCGCGGTATACAACGAAAGCATCAGCATTGACAAGAATCTAACGCTGACCACTGAAGGAGCCACCATCCTGCGCGACCTTACGCTGAACGGGACCAATAAGGTGCTGACGTTGGGGGCGCCACTTACGCTGTCGGGTGCTCTCACTTTAACCGAGGGTCTGCTGCAAACCACTGCCACTAATCTACTTTCCCTAGCCGACCAAGCCACCGCCACAGCGGGCACTGCTACCTCCTATGTTGATGGTCCGCTTCGCAAGGTTGGCCAGCAGGACTTTGTGTTTCCTTTGGGTAAGAATGGCCAATGGGCCCGGCTCGGCATTTCGGCGCCCGCCAGCCCAACTGCGGCTTTCACGGCCGAATATGTAGCCGCCGCGTACTCCAATCGCCTGGCCGCTACGCCACTAAGTGAAGTAAGCCAAGTGGAACACTGGACTTTAGATGGGGCTGGCACAACTGATGCGGTGAGCGTGCGCTTATTTTGGGAAAATGCTTTCCGCAGCGGCATCGACGACTTTTCCTCGGATCTACAGGTGGCGTCTTTCACTGGCGCCGAGTGGGAAACAACTGGCAACGGCGGCCTTGGCGGCAGCCTAAGCGCTGGCTCGGTGGCGTCGGCGCAGCCCGTTAGCGGCTTCACTGCCTTCACGCTAGGTTCGCTCTCGTCAACCGTAAATCCGCTTTCCACCCAACTCATGGGCTTCACCGCGCAACAGCCGCGCCCCGGAACGGTGAACTTGGAATGGACCTTGGTGGGTGAGTCCAACACCTACGGCTACGCCGTGGAACGCTCGGCTACCATGGCCAGCTGGCAGCAAATCGGCTTTGTGGCGAGCCAGGGCCTCACAGCGCAGCCGCGGGTGTATACCTATCAGGATGCCAGCGTACAGGGCCTGAGCCAAGCGTTTTACCGGTTGCGCCAAACCAACGCAGCCGGCGTGGCCCGCTACTCGGCGGTAGCTTCGGTGCTGCTCACCAGTGGCCCACTAGCCAACGCCATACCAGAAGTCGAGCAGTTTGCCTTCTATCCTAACCCTGCCAGGAGCCGGGTGACGCTGTGCCTGCCCGCCTCGGCAAGCGGTTCCGTCCGGGTAGTTCTCTCCGACCTGAGTGGCCGGCGGGTGTTGACCCAAACCCTGCGGGGTACTAACCCGGAAATCAATCTGCCCGCTTCTTTGTCGGCGGGTGTTTACTTGCTTCAGGTGCAAGCGCCCGGCTTTTCGGGCAAGCCTCAACGGTTGGTGATTCAGTAGCCCTCGCTAGTGAGTGGCGAACCTCAACTGACCTCTCCGCTTGAGGCGCCGTGTTTGAGTTTCTGACCTTCTAGCTTTAGATCTAGCTTGCGCAGAAATACTTACTATATAAATCAGCCCGTTAGCTGCCGGCCGCCTCGTGCTACCGACAGCTGACGGGCTGAGTTGTATGGTGGCTAAGCCTGTGCGGTTTTCACGGCAGATAATCAGGAACGGATTTCGTTTCTCGTCGTAGCTTTAACTCCTACATCCTTCCTCTGCTTTTACTCCACCATGATAAAGCCTTTTGCCGTCCTGGGCCTACTTGCTCTTCCGAGCCTAGTTGCCGCTCAATCGTTCGTTCCCAATCTGCCACCCGTCAAAACCACTTCGTTTCGCGCCGATACATTTTCCATTGCCAAGTATGGTGCCGTGCCAGATGGCGTGACGTCCAATACCACGGCTTTCCAGCAGGCCATTGCGGCGTGCAGCCAGAAGGGTGGGGGCGTAGTGCTGGTACCGCGCGGACACTGGCAGACCGGCCCGATTGAAATGCGTAGCAACGTGAACCTGCACATTGCGGAAGGGGCACTCGTGCAGTTCAGCGACAACCGCGCCGACTACAAACTTCACAAAACCAACTGGGAAGGACTGGACGCCGTGCGCAACCAAGCCCTGATCTACGGCAAGAACCTAGAGAACGTAGCCATAACCGGCAAAGGCATTGTGGACGGGGCCGGCGAGGCCTGGTGGATGGTGCAGAAAGCCCGCGCCACCGAAGGTGAGTGGAAGCAGCTGGTGGCTTCCGGCGGCGCCCTCAACGAGAAGCAGGACCGGTGGTACCCCTCGGCCCAAAGCTTGAAAGGCACCACAGTAAAAGAGGCCGGTGTGCTGACCGAAGAAAAGTCGGAAATCAAGGACTTCGAGGACATCAAAGACTATCTGCGGCCCGATATGCTGGTACTGGATGGGTGCAAACGGCTGCTGCTGGAGGGCGTTACGTTCCAGAACTCGCCGGCCTGGACGCTGCATCCCATGATGAGCGAAGACGTAATCGTGCGCAACGTAAACGTGCTCAACGGCCCGTACACGCCCAACACCGACGCACTGGACCTGGAGTCCTGCAAAAACGGCATCGTGGAAGGCAGCACGTTCAGCGTCGGCGACGATGCTATTTGCATCAAATCGGGGCGCAACGAGCAGGGGCGCAAGCGGGCCATGCCCACCGAGAACTTTGTGGTGCGCAACTGCAAAGTGTACCGGGCACACGGCGGCTTCGTAATTGGCAGCGAAATGTCGGGCGGAGCGCGCAACATCTACGTTTCCAACCTCACTATGATTGGCACCGACATTGGGCTGCGCTTTAAAACCACGCGCGGCCGGGGCGGGGTGGTCGAGAATATCTTCATTCAGGATGTCGATATGAAAGACATTCCCGGCGAGGCCATCTTGTTCGATATGTACTACATGATCAAGGACCCGACGCCACAGGTGGCGGGCTCTAAGGAGCGGCCCGTTTCGCCAGCCAAACCCGTGGATGAAACCACGCCACAATTCCGCAAAATCCAGATCCGCAACGTGACTTGCAACGGCGCCAGAACCGGCATCATGGTGCGTGGCTTGCCCGAAATGAGCATCAAGGATATCAGTATCGAAAACGCCGTGCTGCAAAGCGACAAAGGCCTCGTGTGCATCGAAGCCAACAACATCAGCCTCAAAAACGTGACCCTGCTGCCCACCAGCACCGACCCCGTAATGGAAGTGCACAACAGCCAGAACATCACCCTCGACAACATCAAATACGCTCCCGGCGCTTCGGTGCTACTACGCGTATCCGGCGCCGAAAAAGCCAAGAACGTCCGCCTAGTAAACACCGACGCCTCGAAAGCCAAGAAGGACATCGAGTATGGCCAAAACGTGAAGAAAAAGGCTGTAGTAATATCCAAACGATAACAACCCCATCTAGCCCTGTAAAGCAAGCAGGAAAAATTAGAGCCTAGTTTCCCCAAATGAGGAGGGATTAGAGGTGGTTGACCAGCCATTGTTTCCCTGGCCGTCATGCTGAGCGCAGTGCAACGGAGCCGAAGCATCTCGCGTGGTGTCGTTGAGTTAGTACCACAACCTCAGCACGCGAGATGCTTCGACTGCGCTCCGCTTCGCTCAGCATGACAATACCTCTGTAACAATGCGAGCGAGATGCTTCGGCTCCGCTCAGCATGACGGCCAGGGGAAACAAGGGGCTTAGCAAACGATAATTAACACTTCCACAGGCTTAGCACAACAACTCTTCACAACATCAGCGACTAGTAATCAACCACCAACTCCTCCCATTTAAGGCAGCTAGCTCTTCGTCCTTCAGTTTTAAACTCTCTTCTTATGCGTGCTTACCCCCGTAGTCTGCTCTTGCTTTGCCTGCTGCTCGCTCAGTTCACCCAAGCGCAAAACAAGCATAAAACAGCCGCCAAGTCTCTTTCGCAGCGGATGGCCGACTTGTTTATGGCCGAATACCCCGATTCATCGGGCCCGGCCAAAAGCAAGGCCGCCCGTTGGGGCTACGAGCAAGGAGTGATGCTGAAGGCCGTGGAGCGGGTTTGGCAGCACACCGGCGACAAGCGCTACTTCAACTACGTGCGCAAAGTGCTCGACTATTCGGTGCAGCCCGATGGCTCCATTGTTGGCTACAAGATGGACGACTACAACGTGGACTACATCCCAACGGGCCGCTCGGTGCTAACCATGAGCCAGCAGTTTCCGAAGGAAGAGAAGTACCGCAAGGCCGCCGACTTGTTGCGCAAACAGATCAGCAGCCAGCCGCGCACGCAGGAGGGAGGCTTTTGGCATAAGAAGCGCTACCCCAACCAGATGTGGCTGGATGGCCTCTACATGGTCGAGCCCTTCTATGCCGAGTACAGCAAGCTCTACAACCAGCCCGCCAATTTCGACGACATTGCCAAGCAGTTTGCCTTGATCGAGAAGTACGCCCTGGATTCCAAAACCGGCCTGCTCTACCACGCCTACGACGAAAGCAAAGAGCAGAAATGGGCCAACAAAACCACCGGCCAGTCGCCCAACTTCTGGAGCCGGGGCATGGGCTGGTACGCCATGGCCTTGGTGGATGTGCTCGATTATTTCCCGAAAAATCATCCGCAACGTGCCCAACTCATCAAGGATTTGCAGCGCCTAGCGCCGGTGCTAACCAAGTACCAGGACGCTAACACGGGCGGCTGGTACCAGGTGACGGACCAGGGCACCCGCGCCGGCAACTACATCGAAACCTCGTCGTCGAGCATGTTTGTGTACGCGCTGGCCAAGGGCGTACGGTTGGGCTACCTCGATAAGTCGTACCAGAAAGCGGCGGGAAAAGGCTACCAGGGTTTGGTGAAGAACTTCATCGAAATCGAGCCCAACGGTAACGTTTCCCTGAACGGCATCGTGAGCGTGGGCGGCCTTGGCGGCGACCCATACCGCGACGGCAGCTACGAATATTACCTGAGTGAGCCCATCAAGAAGAACGATTTCAAGGGCTACGGGCCGTTCATTATGGCGAGCGTGGAAATGGAAATGGCCAACCCCAAAAGCCTGACCAGTGAATAGGTTACGCGGTAGGAGCGGGGTGCCAGAAGAAAGCTAGTTCTTCTGGCACCCCGCTTTTTTGTGGTACGCGCCACCAACTTAACCATCAGAAAGCAGGATACTACAGGTTACTGATAGAAAAATTCCGTGGTAAGTTGGGACGATAATGAACTCCTCGACTTCCTTGAATCATCTTCTATGAAGACCAATTTACTGTCTTGGCTGGCTTGTGCGGCGTTGTTTTGGGGTGGTGATGCTGCTGCGCAAACGTCGGCTCGCAAGCAGGTGCACTACCTCTCCGGCACCGACAACATCCATACGAAAACCTGGGATTTTTACTGCACGGGTGGCCGCCGCAGCGGCGCTTGGACTACCATTCAGGTGCCTTCTAGTTGGGAGCAACAGGGTTTCGGCAGCTACAACTACGGCCGCGACTACAAAACCTACGGTAAGAACTTTCGCTTCGCCGACGAGAAAGGCCAGTACAAGCACCAGTTCAAGGTGCCCGCCGCCTGGCAAGGGCAAGAGATATTCATCGTGTTTGAGGGCTCGATGACCGATACCGAAGTAAAAGTGAACGGCCAGCTAGCCGGCCCCATTCACCAAGGTGCGTTCTACCGCTTCAAGTACGACCTCACCAATAAGCTGAAGTACGACCAAGACAACCTGCTGGAAATAACCGTCAGCAAAATGTCGGCCGAGCCGACCGTGAACAACGCCGAGCGACTCGCCGACTATTGGGTATTTGGCGGCATTTTCCGGCCGGTATACTTGGAGGCGTATCCCAAGCAGTTCATCCCGCATACCGCCATTAATGCCCGCGCCGATGGCTCGTTTGCCGTCAATGTGGCCCTCAAAGGTTTGCGCCAGCCGACCGATGTAAAGGCTGATATTCTGGACGCCCAAGGCAAGGTGGTAGGCACCGCCCAAGGCCGTGCCGCCGCCACCGATACGCTGGTGAAGCTCAGCACCACGGTTAGCAAGCCGCTGCTCTGGAACTCGGAAAAGCCGAATATGTACCGTACCAACATTCGGCTGGAAGCGGGCGGCCAGACGCTCTACCAAACCACCGAAAAGTTCGGGTTCCGCACCATCGAAATCCGGCGCGGCAAGGGCATCTACGTGAACGGCACGCAGGTGAAGATGAAGGGCATCAACCGGCACAGCTGGTGGCCCGAAACGGCCCGCACCCTCAACGACTCGATTCACTTGATGGACGTGAAGCTCATCAAGGAAATGAACATGAATGCCGTGCGCATGTCGCACTATCCGCCCGATGCTAAGTTCCTGGACCTCTGCGACTCGCTCGGGCTTTACGTGCTCGATGAGTTGGCGGGCTGGCAGAAAGCCTATGGCACCAAAGTAGGGGAGAAGCTGGTGCGCGAGATGGTGATAAAAGACGTCAACCACCCGAGCATCATCTTCTGGAGCAACGGCAACGAAGGCGGTACCAACAAGGAACTGGACGACGATTACGGCCGCTACGACCTCTCGAACCGCCCCGTCATCCACGCCCACCACCGCCCCGGCAACGCCTTCAACGGCATCGACTGCAACCACTACGAGAACTACTACAGCACCCAGAAAATCCTCGCCGACTCGCTGATTTACATGCCCACCGAGTTCCTGCACGCCCAGGACGACGGTGGAGCCGCCGTGGGCCTGGCCGACTTTTGGGACCTGCACTGGAAGTCGCAACGCTCCGGCGGCGGCTTCCTGTGGGCCTTGGTTGATGAAGGCATCGTGCGCACCGACCAGAACAACATCATCGACGTGAACGGCGTGAATGCGCCCGACGGCGTGGTAGGTCCGCACCGCGAAAAGGAAGGTAGCTTCTACGCGCTACGCGAAATTTTCTCGCCGATCAAGATTGACATGAAGGAGTTGCCCGCCAAGTTCAAGGGCACGATTCCGGTGGAAAACCGCTACCACTACAACAACCTCAACGAGTGCTTTTTCCAGTGGGAACTAGTGAATTATCGCCAACCCGGCGAAGTCTTCACGGGCTCGACTACGCTCCAGAAAAGCCGCGCCACCTCGCCAAAAGTAGCGCCGCTAGGCCGGGGCGAACTGAAACTGAAGCTGCCCAAAAACTGGCAAGACTATGATGCCCTGGTGCTCTCGGCCTTCGACCCGCAGAAAAATCTGGTGTACAAATGGACCTGGAAAACCAGCGACAACACCCGCTTGCTCCGCAACATCCTGCCCGGCACGGAAAAGCAACCGGCCGTAGCTGCCACTGAAACCGATAGCACCCTCACGCTGCAAGCGGCGGGTATCACGGTTAGCTTCAACAAGAAAACCGGCGAAATCCAGGACGTGAAGGGCAATAGCGGCGACAAGCTCAGCTTCGGCAAAGGCCCCGTGCTGGTAAGCGGAAATGCCACCTTCACCGGCCTGAAGCGCCGCACCGAACCCGACGGCGAGGTAGTGGAAATGAGCTACCAAGGCGACCTAAAATCGGTGCGCTGGAAGATGGACGGCAACGGCTGGCTGCGCCTCGACTACGAGTACGCCGTGAGCGGCGACCTACCCTTCACCGGCATCAGCTTCACTTACCCCGAAAACTACGTGCTTGGCGCTAAGTGGCTCGGCAAAGGCCCATACCGCGTTTGGAAAAACCGTATGCAAGGCGTGGGCGAAAGTGTGTGGGAAAACGCCTACAACAACACCCAAACCGGCGCCGCCCCCTGGATTTACCCTGAGTTCAAAGGCTACTTCGCCGACATCACTTGGATGGAAATGAACACCGTGGAAGGCAAATTCCTGGTTGCCAGCCCCGACAAAGGCTTGTTTGTGCGCCTCTTCGATTTCTATGGCTTATCCGGCGTGAAGCCTTACCCGACGCTGCCCGTTGGCAACCTGTCGTTCCTGGAAACCATCCCGCCGCTCGGCACCAAACTGGCCCTGAACATCGACGCTAACACCAAAAACCTCGGCCCCAACAGCGAGCTAAACCACGTCAGCGGCCCCTCAAAACGCACTCTCTACTTCTTCTTCGGTCTCCCCAAGTCCAACGCCACCCCCCAGCCCTACAAGGCGCCGGCGAAGGACGAGTTGTTCTAACGGCCTCGAGGCAATCAGACGATGTAGAGACGCGACACTTCGCGTCTCGGCGTTGAACGACCCGAACTGCGCAGTCTAAGCAACCTCAGCAACGCCGAGACGCGAGGTGTCGCGTCTCTACATCGTGCAATCATAGCAACACCAATATGCGAGGCTCAGGCTTCGCGCTACATCAGCACGGAAGAGTACAGGACGGCTAGCGTGGGCGGATTCGCCTTCTTGAACTTGTTCTTCACTACCCACCACTAAGCAGCAGCTACACGAGCCCATTCAACAATGCTAAAAGTGAAATCGAGTCGTCTGAAAAACCATTTCCTAAGCTGGAAAACCCTGTTGGTAGGGTTGCTGATTGCGTCCTCGGTGAGCGTATCGGGGCAGAAGATGCCGAACAAAAAGGCGGTGCTCAAAACCATGCGGCAAACCAACGACTACTTCATGAAGCTCTGGCCCGATCCGGGCAAGGACATCATGACCAACAAGCTCCGCCCGAGCCACATCTGGACCCGCGCCGTGTACTACGAAGGCTTGATGGCGCTCTACGGCCTCGACACGCAGCAGCGCTACTACGATTACGCCGTCGATTGGGGCACCAAGCACCAGTGGGGCATCCGCAACGGCATCACGGACCGCAATGCCGACAACCAGTGCGCTGGTCAAACCTACATCGACCTCTACAACATCGACCCCAAGCCTGAGCGCATCCGCGACATCAAGGCCAGCATCGATAACATGGTGCAAACGCCCAAAGTAGACGATTGGAACTGGATTGACGCTCTGCAAATGGCTATGCCCGTGTACGCCCGCCTCGGCGTGCTTTACAAGGATACCGCCTACTACGAGAAGATGTACCGCATCTACAACTACTCGAAAACCGTGCACGGCGGCAACGGCCTCTACAATCCGCAAGACCAACTCTGGTGGCGCGACAAAGACTTCGTACCGCCCTACAAAGAGCCCAACGGTGAGGATTGCTACTGGAGCCGCGGCAACGGATGGGTGGTAGCCGCCATGGTCCGGGTGCTCGACATCATGCCCAAAGACGCCCCGCACCGCGCCGAATACGAGCAGATGTACCTCAATATGATGAAAGCCCTGCCGCCCCTGCAACGCCCCGACGGCTACTGGAACGTCAGCCTCCACGACCCCACCAACTACGGCGGCAAAGAACTAACCGGCACCGCCTTATTCATCTACGGCATGGCCTGGGGCCTCAACCATGGCCTGCTCGACGCCAAGCAGTACCAGCCCATCATTGCCAAAGCCTGGACCGCCATGGCCAAGGAATGCGTGCATCCCAACGGCTTCCTCGGCTACGTGCAAGGCACCGGCAAAGAACCCAAAGACGGCCAGCCCGTCAGCTACACCAGCAAACCTGACTTCGAAGACTACGGCCTCGGCTGCTTCCTGCTAGCCGGCACCGAGATATACAAAATGAAGTAAACCGTGAGCTATGGTCAAAAGGACTATAGCTGTAATGAAAGCCAAAGAGCTAGCTCCCTAGCTCAGAAGAGGTGTTTAGGAGTGGTTGATCATCCGTTGTCTCCATAGACCGTCATGCTGAGCTTGCCGAAGCATCTCGCATGCTGACGCAGGATTACTAACTAGACATCAGCACGCGAGATGCTTCGGCTCCGCTCAGCATGACATTCTTAACAGTCGTTCAACTAGTCCCCCACCTCAAGCCAAGCCCCTCCTCATCTGAGAGGAGCTAGTCTGCTAGCCTTATAGCGCTTAGTTCGCAGTGCCACAAATTCCTCGCCTTTCTGACTTATGAAAACGCCACTCGCCCTTTCCCTGCTTTTCGTCGCTGCGCTAACCCAAAGCTCCGCCCAGGCACAGGGCCCGAAGTGGCCGGAAATCACGCAGCAAACCAAGCCCTGGACGCGCTGGTGGTGGGAAGGCAGCGCTGTCAACAAAGAGGATCTGACGCGCCTGCTCACGCAGTATCAGCAGGCCGGGTTGGGTGGAGTGGAAATTACCCCGATTTATGGGGTGAAGGGCGCCGAAAACCAGTTTATCAACTTTCTGGAGCCGAAGTGGATGGACATGCTCACGCACACCTTCACGGAAGCGGGCCGGTTGGGCATGGGCGTAGACATGGCGCAGGCCTCAGGCTGGCCCTTCGGTGGGCCGTGGGTGACGCAGGAAGACGCTTGCAAGTACGTGGCCTCGCAGACGTACACGCTCAAGGGCGGCGAGCAGTTGAAAGAACCCGTGCACTTCGTGCAGCAGCCCTTTCTGCGTATGATTGGCCCGCGCGTTGATATCAAGCAGTTGGTGGAGCCGATTACCAAGAACCCGGATTTGCAGCTTCGCGCCTTCGACCAGGTGCGCTTCGAGAAGCCGCTGCCGTTGCAGGCCCTCATGGCATATTCCGATAAAGGTCAGACGCTGGATTTGACCAGCAAAGTAGCCGCTGATGGCAAGCTAAACTGGACCGCCCCGGCCGGCAACTGGACGCTCTACGGCGTGTTCCAAGGCTGGCACGGCAAGATGGTGGAGCGCGCTGGTCCTGGTGGCGAAGGTGACGTTATCGACCACTTCTCGAAAACCGCCACCGACAACTACCTGCGTTATTTCGACCAAGCCTTTAAGGGCCGCGACGTGAAACCCATCCGGGCGTTTTTCAACGATTCCTATGAGGTAGACGACGCGCAAGGCGAGAGCAATTGGACGCCGCAGCTGTTTGCCGAGTTTCAGAAGCGCCACGCCTACGATTTGCGCCAGCACCTGCCGGCGTTGTTTGGCAAAGCGTTGGAAGACGAGAACAAGCGCGTGCTGTCGGATTACCGGGAAACCATTTCCGAACTACTGCTCGAAAACTACACCAAAACGTGGGCCACGTGGGCGAAAACGCACGACGCGCTGATCCGCAACCAAGCGCACGGCTCGCCCGCCAACATCCTGGATTTGTACGCCGCTACCGACATTCCCGAAACGGAAGGCCAAGACTTGGTGCGCATCAAATTCGCCTCGTCGGCGGCGCACGTAACGGGCAAGCCGCTCACGTCGGCGGAAACGGCCACGTGGGAAAACGAACATTTCCTGACCAAGCTCAGCGACGCGAAAAAAGCCATGGACCGGATGCTGCTCGGCGGCGTCAACCATACGTTCTATCACGGCACCAACTACTCGCCGCAAGCCGCCGCGTGGCCCGGCTGGATCTTTTATGCGGCCGTGCATTTCAACCCCAACAACTCGTTCTGGCCCGATTTCGGCCAGCTCAACAAGTATGTGGCGCGTTGCCAGTCGTTCATGCAAGCCGGCAAGCCCTCCAACGACGTGCTAGTGTACCTGCCCATGTATGATGCCTACGTACGGCCCGGCAAGGTGCTCTTGCAGCATTTCGACGGCATCGACCACGGCTTCAAAGGCCTACCCATCGAAGAAACCAGCGCCACCCTCCTCAAGCGCGGCTACGGCTTCGACTACATTTCCGACAAGCAACTGCTAGGTGTGAAAGGGGTGGGTAGCACCCTGCAAACCGGCGGCGCCACCTACCGCACCATCTTGGTACCCAATGCCAGCCTGATGCCACTGCCCACCCTGCAACAGCTCGTGAAGCTGGCGCAAGGCGGAGCCACCATCGTCATGGGAGACCAGTTGCCCGCCGATGTACCCGGCCTCGGCAGCCTCGACAGCCGCCGCAGCGCATTCCGCAAGCTGCTGGCCCAAATCAAGCTGGCCCCTGGCAAGCAAGCCGGCGTGCAGCAGGCGCAGGTAGGCAAAGGCCGCGTCTTGGTGGGCAAAGACGTAGACCAACTGCTGACGCAAGCAGGGGCGAAGCGCGAAAAAATGGTGGATACCGGTCTGGAATTTGAGCGCCGCCGCCACGCCAAAGGGCACTACTATTTCGTGGCCAACTGGAGCGACAAAGCCATTGACGGTTGGTTGCCGCTGCAAACAGCTGCTAAATCGGTGGCCCTCTACAACCCCATGACCGAAAAGCTCGGCATGGCTTCCACTCGGACCGCCGCGGAGGGAATGCCGGAAGTGTACGTGCAACTGGCCCCCGGCGAGTCGTGCATTCTGGAAACCAACGAAGTGGGCACCACCGGTCCGGCCTACGCCTACGTGAAACCAGCCGGCGCGCCGCAGCCCATCAACGGTACCTGGAAAGTTGCCTTCGTATCGGGTGGGCCAACGCTGCCGGCGCCGCTGCAAACGCAGAAGCTGGACTCCTGGACTACGATGGCCGGGGAGGCGGGCCAGAAGTTCTCGGGTACTGCTACCTATACCACGTCGTTCCCCGCACCGCAAGGCACGGGCACCGGCTGGCTGCTCGACCTCGGCCGCGTGGCGCAGAGTGCCCGCGTGCAGCTCAACGGCAAAGAACTCGGCACGCTCATCGGGCCCGTTTACCAAGTGTACGTCTCGAAAGAGCAACTACAAGCCACCAACAACCTGACCGTCACGGTCAGCAACGGCATGGCCAACCGCATCATCGACATGGACAAGAACCACGTCGAGTACAAGAAATTCTACAACGTGAACGTGGCCGCTCGGCTCAAGGAAAACCGCACCCCCGAAGGCCTCTTCACCGCCGAAAAATGGACCCCACAGGAGTCAGGCCTGCTAGGCCCCGTAACTTTGACGCCCACCGCCTCCGCCACGCAGCCCGCAAAAGTGCAGTAAGTGGCTGTTTGATAAAGAACGGTCGTGCTGCGCTTGCTGAAGCCTCCACCACCTCGGCAAGCGCAGCATGACGTCTTTGCCAACTGATTCACTTACAGAACACTGCGTCTTCTGCGGGAACCGTCGTCCACTCACCCTCACTCAACCAATGGAAGAAATAGCCTTCACCATGCAACTCAAACCCGGCAACGTGGCCGAATACCAGCGGCGGCACGACGAAATCTGGCCGGAGTTGTCCGAGGCACTAGAAAAAGCGGGCATTCGAGATTATTCCATCTACCTCGACCCGACCAGTGGAACGTTGTTCGCCGTGCAAAAGCGCACTCCCGACCATACTACCGATCAACTGCCGGGTTTGCCCATCATGAAACGCTGGTGGGATTACATGGCCGATCTGATGGACACCAACCCCGATAATTCTCCCGTGGTGAAGCCTCTACAACGCGTGTTTCATATGGCTTGAAGTGCCAACTGTCCTTCCGACTCCCGAGGAATCTGGATACAAATTCCAAGGAATTACGCGCAGGTTTCTCCTGCGTTGGAACGGCAGCTAGTGATGCAAAAAAACCTTTTAGCAGGAGGGTACGGGACAGTTCTGTGGAAGTAAATCGACAGCTTTGGAATGTGAGTGAAATACTTTTGACTGACGCGTGGTGGAACCGGGAATTGCGGCCGTGGGAATCCGTCTTGCCCAACCTCACCACGCGTCACGTCAAAAGAAATACCCCCCTGTGATGAGCCCGATTCTCTGGCGGCTGTTTCCACTGCTGGCTTAGATGAACTCGTTCACGGAACCTGCGCCGAAACCTCAACTACACTGAAAGTCCACTGCCCGAGCACTGGAATAAAATGCTAGCTAAGGTAACCCCAAGCAAGGCACTCCGCACTTTCGCAACCTGACCATCCGCAACCTGCGCCCCACTGCCGACGAAGCCATTTCGGCCGAGGGACAGTATACCCCGGTACTCGAAAATTTCACCCTTGAAAACAGTACCACTACCAACTCCAAAGCTGGCAAAATAGACCACGCTAGAGTCTGGCGTGTTAAGGGCCTCAATATCACAGCGCAAAATCAGGAGCCGATAGCGGTGCAGAACAACACCAGCATGAAATATTAAAGTGAAGTGAAGAATAAGGCCAAAGAAGCGGCTTCCAGCTGGAAGCCGCTTCTTTTTTGTGCCAAGGCAACCAAGCACTACCATGCCCATACCGGTGCCCTCACAAAGCCGTGTGCCAGCAGCCAATCAGCCTAGCAAAGGGAACTCAAGGAGGTAAAGGCAAGCAGGCGCTTCCAAGGACCGACAAGGTTTGTCTATTGGAGCAGCAGCAAGAGTACCAGCACTACCAATACGCCGTACAGCAAAGTGCCCGCGGAAATGGTGAGCGTAACAGGGGTGATGGAAGCAAATGCATAGAAGTTTGCTTAGGGCTGCAACAGCAGTTCAGTTTCGAGGCAACCACCAAAACCAGTGCAGTTACTAAAAGTAGTAAACACACGAGCAGTTGCCGACTCGGCAACTTGCCCGCGCCGCCTCCAACAGCCACCAGTGCCCACCAAGCACGGCCACAATCAATGGCAAACACACTTAGCAGCAACGTCCGCGGCACCCGGACTCGAAGCAGTGACGTAGGCTGGTAGCAGGCACCATTGACAAGCACCGTTTGTACGCCCGCGGCATGAAAGAATGCTCTAGCACGCGGACGCCAGATTGGGCAGAAGGGCCTTCGGCTTATCTTGTTTATCAATACAGCAACACCACCAAGCTACGTGCACCATGCGCGCCGATGACTAAGGACTGCTCGATATCTGCTGTCTTGGAAGGGCCTGCTACAAAAGCTCCGTAGCCGCCCGTAGAAGGCAACTGCGCGTAGGCTTGGTGCATGGTGGCCACGATGCGGCGATGGTCGAGTACCAGCACTAAGTGTTGGGTGATGGTGGGGAGGGCGCGGTGCAGCATGTTGGCCTCTGGCAGCCAGATACAGCCGTTTTCTGCCACGCCCATTTCACCGGGTAACACCGCTAAGTCAACATCAGCCAAGACTTCCGTAGAGGTCAACGCATCCACGGGCACGGTGCCCGGAAAGAGGGGAGAAGCCGAAAGCCGAGACTCCGGAAATAGCTGCTTCAGTACCGGCTGCAACTGCTCGGGCCCATCGACCCACACCACTTGACCGCCAATGCTGGTCAGGACTTGCGTGAACCGGTCGGTGGAATCGTCGCCGCCGAAATCGGGGACGGTGGGCAGCGGTGTTTCGGCGGGTTTGTTGGCGCGGGCGGCAGCTAGGATTTTTTCGCGTGAACTACTCAAGGGAAGTGGTGAGATGTAGCGCGAAGCCTGAGCTTCGCGTATCCGTGAACGATATGTATTAGCACAATACGGCTTCGCTCGTTTCGCGAAACGCGAAGCTCAGGCTTCGCGCTACATCATGATTTGGTTTGTTGTTGGTACCACTCGCGGAAGCTTTGCTTGGGCGGGGTTGGAAGCTCGCGGGCCACGGCCCACACGTTGAAATGCCGGGCGTGGGTGAGGCTGTAGGGCAGGTACTTGATGCCGTGTCGGGCTAGTTTGCCGCCCACCCCAAATGCCTTTGGGCTGGTCAGTAAGCGCCCCATGAGCTTCATGCTCCACTTCTTGGAGGCTGGTATTTCGTTGGCTTCGCCGAGCACTTGCCGCCACTTGTAGAGCTGCGTGTGGATGTCAATCTTAACAGGGCACACGTCGGAGCAGGAGCCGCAGAGTGTGGACGCAAACGGCAGGGAGCTGTGCTTCTTCATGTCGATGTTCGGCGACAAGATGGCCCCAATGGGGCCAGGCACAGTGAAGTTGTAGGAGTGGCCGCCGCTGCGCCGGTACACGGGGCAGGTGTTCATGCAGGCGCCGCACCGGATGCACTTCAGCGAAGCCCGGAAATCGGGCCGGCCGAGCTGCTTGGTGCGGCCATTGTCCACGATGACGATGTGCATCTCCTTGCCGGCCGCGGGCTTGGTGTAGTGCGAGGTGTAGGTGGTAGCGGGCTGCCCGGTGGCACTGCGAGCCAGCAGACGCGTAAACACCGCCAAATCGGAAAGCCGCGGAATCAGCTTCTCGATGCCCATGGCCGCAATGTGTACGTGCGCCAGATTCACGCCTAAGTCGGCGTTGCCTTCGTTGGTGCAGATGACTACGCCACCCGTTTCGGCCACCGCAAAGTTGACGCCCGAAATGGCCACTTCCGCTGCTAAGAATCGGGCGCGCAAGTGCTGACGGGCGGCTTCGGTAAGAACCTGCGGATCTACTTCGCCTTTAGCCGTGCCGAGGTGTTTGAAGAACGTTTCACCCACGTCTTCCTTCTTCAAGTGAATGGCGGGTAGCACCAAGTGGCTCGGCGCTTCGTCGCGCAGCTGAATGATACGCTCGCCCAAATCGGTATCCACTACCTCAATGCCATTGCTCAGCAGATGGGGGTTCAGGTGGCATTCCTCGGTCAGCATCGACTTGCTTTTCACCACCCGCGTGGCGTTGTGCTTCCGAATGATGTCGAGGATGATGGCGTTGTGCTCGGCCGCATCGGCGGCCCAATGGATGTGCACGCCGTTGCGCTTGGCTTGTTCCTCGAACTGTTCGAGGTAGGTGTCCAGCTTGCTCAGCGTGTGGTCTTTGATCTGCGAGGCCAGCTCGCGCAGGTCCTGAAACTCAGGCACGGCGTACACGGCTTTGTCGCGCTTGGCGCGCACAAACCAAAGTGTTTCGTCGTGCCAAGTGGTACGGTCAGCATCGCCAACAAATTTGGCGGCCCGGGTGGCGTGGTTCATGAGAGGGTGCCGTTAAGTATTTCGGCGGCGTGCATGACGCGCATCGGCAACTGCCGACGCCGCACGATGCCTTCTAGGTGCATCAGGCACGACATGTCGCCGCCAGTGAGGACGGTGGTGCCGTTGCGTTCGTGGTCGGCCACTCGGTCTTGGCCCATGCGGGCCGAAATAGCCGCTTCCGATACGCAGAAGGTGCCTCCAAAGCCGCAGCATTCGTCGTTGCGGTCCAGTTCTGTCAGCTCGATGCCGTTGAGCGAGCCGAGTAGCCGGCGTAGCTGCCCGTCGCGCACCGGCGTTATTTCCGATTCATTGGCTTGGTGTAAACCGCGTTGGCCGTGGCAGCTTAAGTGCAAGCCCACGCGGTGCGGAAACGTGCCGGGTATTTCCGTCACGCCGAGCACGGTCGTGATGAAGTCAATCAAGTCGTAGGCGGAAGTGCGAACTTGCTGCACGGCAGGGGTCTGCTCTAGCTTATCGAAGTGCTTGCGGACATGGTACACGCAGCTGCCCGAAGGCGCTACCACGTAGTCGTATTCGGAAAAGGTATCGACGTAGTGTCGGTAAATAGGCAGTGCATCCTTCTCGCAGCCGCTGTTGGCTAGCGGCTGCCCACAACACGTTTGCGCGGCCGGGAATTCTGCCTTCACGCCCAACTTCTCCAAGAGCTGCAACGACGCAATACCTACCTGCGGGTAGAATTGGTCGACGTAGCACGGCACGAATAAGGCGACTTTCATTTTTTGGAGGTTGATTGTTCTTTGTTGATTGTTGTTGTTCTTGAGTGATGGAACAACAAAATCGCCATTTCAAATTAGGTGATGTTGAAGCGTATCGAACTAGCTTCAACCTAAGCAATTGTGTGTGGGAGTTTGTTTCAGGCTGGAACCACTTAGCTCAAAGTACTGTGGGCACCCAGTTCATCAGAGCAGTGGATAGCATATCAGCCAACTTAGCTGAAGGCTTTGGGCGTCATGGTAAAAAGGATAAAATCAAATTCTACCGCATAGCCCGCGGTTCTTTAATGGAGGCATTGGATTGGAACGAGAAAGCCAAAGTGCGACAACTGCTCACTATCGAGCAATACAACCACATCTTTACGCAGCTTCAACTCCTACCCAAAAGCATCAATACGCTCATCAAATACACCAACAGCAGCCTGAAAGAATAGGGGTTGGTTGATGATTGCTTACTGTTAATGGATATACAACAACAATTAACAATCATCAACCAACAATTATCACGTAAACAGCAACTGCGTTTTCTTCCAGGCTTCGCCTTGTTCGAGGTGCACCAGGGCGCCAAGGGCAGTGGCTTGCGGTACTTCCAAGGTCCGGATTTCGGCGCCGGGGAAGTTCCAGCTCAGGGTTTGCATGAACAGCGGGTTGCGCGCAAAACCACCATCAACGTAGATGATTTTCTCGCCCTGCCACACCAGATGAATGGATTCGAGCAGCAGGTTGATGAGGCCGTGCATCAGGTGCTGATACGCATCGGAAGCCGTGCGGAAGCCGGTGATGTCCCATTCGGCGGCGGGCCGGTCGGGGAAGGGGCCGGTGCCCGCCATGCAGGCCGGCTGGAAGCTAGCTGAGGCTTCATCGTAAGGGCGGGCCAGCACCAGGGAGCGGTAGAAGTCCGGCTTTACGTGGAAGTGCTTGGCAATACGGTCCACTTGGTAGTCATGCTCCCGGCCTAGGAATACGCGGGCGGCGCGCATGGGCTGGCCACCGGGCGTGAGGAAGCTCAGACTATCGCGCTTTAGTAACTCCGGGGTAAGGGGCTGGCTGTTGAACGGGTTGATGGTTACCGACCACGTGCCCGTCGAAACCAAGACAAACGG
The DNA here is from genome assembly GCF_964242765.1 of uncultured Hymenobacter sp. Lineage (NCBI taxonomy): Bacteria > Pseudomonadati > Bacteroidota > Cytophagia > Cytophagales > Hymenobacteraceae > Hymenobacter > uncultured Hymenobacter sp. The sequence goes on along the minus strand of NZ_CAXTBM010000025.1, from coordinate 28,180 downwards.
TTCGTCGGTTTCGGCCAGGTAGGGCATCACCGCGGCAGAGCTGTCGTGCAAACCTACGCCTACCATGATGCCATCGACTACCGACGCAATAGAGTCTTTGGTGAGCGGCGCTAGCTTCTCGTCGATGCCCTCGCGGCGCACCCAATCGTGGTATTGTCCCCGTTCAAAGTCCCACAGGTTGGTGTGGCAACCAACCGACGTATAATCGCTGAACTTCTCGCCGGAAATCAGATAGGATAGGTACTGCGGCAAATGCAACGACGTGTGAATGCGCGCGAACAGCTCCGGTTTGGTGTGCTTCAGCCAATACAACTGCATCCCGGAGTTAAGCATGCCGAGCTGCGGCGAGCAGGTTTCGGCCGCAAAATCCTCGGGCGCTTGGCCTAGCATCGAGTAGAAGCGCTGCATCACTTCCTCCGGCATCGGCTTGAGGTAGTTGTAGAGCGGCAGCATCGGCTGGCCCTCGGCATCGAGGTGCACAAAGCTGGCACCGTACGCCGTGAAGTTGACGCCCTTCACCGTGTAGTGCGGGTGGTGGCGCAACTGCTGCCAATGGTCTTGCATCCACTGCGTCAGGCGCGGTAGGTGGTCACACACAAATCCGTCGTCGTCAATGGAGTCGGTGCAGATGTGCTGGTTCTCGTCAATAATCTGCCGGTCCTCATCAAACAGGATCAGTTTCTTATTGGTCTTGCCAATGTCAAATACCGCGTAGATAGATTTTTTCATCGTCGGGCTGAGGTTAGGGCTTCCAACTCGGGGCGGCGCGTTAGGTCTGCAACGCGCCGCCCGAAGCCAGCTGCTTGATTACAAACCAGTGGACAAGCTGAGTTTACCGCGCAACTGAATGAGCTGCTCGCGGATACCGGCGGCGCGGTAGGCGGCCACCGGCCGCAGTGCGCCACCCGCCCGGCGATACGCCTCCGCCACCAGCGGCCGAACGTCCAAGAGGAAGGCATCGCGCATGATTTCCTCGGCCCGCACTACGTCGTTTTTCTCTTGCGCCTCATACAGCGCCGTGCGGTCAACGAGCAACGCCTTGGCGTAAGCACTCAAGATGTTTTCAACCGATTGCAAAAGGTCTTCCAGCGGGTCTTTCACGTTGTGGCTGGCGTCTATCATATAGGCCACTGTGGGGTTGGTCACGGCTTGGTCGCGGGCCGCATCTACCAGCTCGTTGAAAATGAGGAACAACTGGAACGGCTTGGTGCTGCCAGTCGTCAGGTCGTCGTCGCCGTACATCGAGCCGTTGAAGTGGAAACCACCCAAGCGGCCAAACTGCTGCAAGCGGCCCACAATCTGCTCGATGTTGGTATTGGGCAAGTGGTGGCCCAAATCCACCAACACGTTGGCATTCTCGCCCAACGACTGGCACAGCGAATAGGAGGTGCCCCAATCGGGAATCACAGTGGAGTAGAAGTTGGGTTCATAGGGCTTGTACTCAATGAGCATATTCCAGTCGGAAGGCATGGCCTCATAGATGGCCGCTAGCGACTCCTGCGTGCGCAGATACGCCCGGCGCAAGTGCTGCTGACCAGGGAAGTTGGAGCCATCGGCTAGCCACACCGTCAAGGTTTTGGCGTTCAGGGCCTGGCCGTGCCGGATGCAGTCGATGTTGTGCTGAATAGCCTGCTGGCGAGCACCTGCTTCGGTGTTGCTCAGCGAACCAAACTTGTAGGAATAGTGCTGGTCTTTCTGGTCTTGGAAGGTGTTGGAGTTCACCGAATCAATCACCAGTTTCTGCTCGCTGAGCTGTTGCTGCAAGCCCGGAATGTCCTGCGGAATATCCCACGGAATGTGCAGCGAAATAGAGTTAGACGAGCCGTTAAGCTGATGAAGCAAGCCTACGTCGTTGATTTTCTCTTCTAAGTTGCGCGGCTCGCCGCCCAACGGAAACCGCCCAAACCGCGTGCCGCCCGTACCCAGCGCCCAACTCGGAATAGCCACCTGAAAATCGATGAGCTGCTGTACCACTTGCCCGGCATCGAGCTGACGGCGCGCCAGCAGATCAGTCAAGAAATTGAACTGCAACTGATGTTCTTCCAGCAACGGCTGGTTGAGGTCTTGAATGCGGGATTCGGAAAGCATAAAGGTCGAGGTTTGGGAGGCAAGGTTCCTTGGTCAGCTACAAGCCGGCCAGTTTGTTTCCCCTCCAAGTGGTGGAAGCTTTATTGATACAAGCAAATTAGTTGGGCAACCCCTGCCGAACTGTTCTGAACTCTCCTGTCCATCGTGTTTTTTCTAGCAGTAGTACCAAAGCATACATTTTTCAGTATTGCCCTCGTACGCCACCAAATACCACGCAGCCTCAGTGGTGTGTAACGCAAAACTCTGCTCAGCAACCCTTAGAACCATGGAGGCCGGTTTGCTAGTGCCGGTTGTTCTGGTGGGTCGCCAAGCAGAGCTTCGCGGGGCGTATCAAACTTGCTGCTTAAGCTCCAACTGAGCTTAAGTTAAAACTGCTTACAATG